>JAGNOM010000065.1 GCA_017990155.1 Propionivibrio sp.
CGACAAGGTCGTGCTCGACAACCACGAATACAAGAAGCTGATGGGCGACCTGCGCATGGTCGAACCGTCGACATTAATTCTCGACACCGTGCGCGCCGATCTCGGCGATTTCCGGGCTTCCGCGCAGGATGGCCGCCACGCCTTCGGCGATCACGAAATTCGTATCGATTCGCCGGCCGGCACGCGCTGGTTCTCGTGTTCCGGCATCTGGGTGCAACGCAAGGACAGCACCGCCGACGCCTTCTTCGCCCGTCGCAACGAACTGTTCCTGCTGCTGGTGGCCAAGGAGACGACACGCCAGCGCGCCGAGCAGGAGAAGACCCGCATGGCGCTGCTGCAGGCGATGATGGCCGAGGAAAACCACATCGAAGACCTGCGCGAGACGCTGTCGGCCGCCGTCTTCAAGATCGAAGGGCCGATCAACGTCATGGCGTCGGTGATGGCCACGCTCGAACGGCGCGGCAACGGTGCGGCCGGGTCGGTACTGATGGAAGCGCTCAAGGCCGGCAAGGATGCCGTCGAAAGCCTGCGCAGCGCCATCCCGGAACACCGCTCGGAATCGCAGACGGCGGTCAATCTGAACGAGGCGATGCGCGACGTGCTCGACCTCACCACCACGCGCATGCTCGCCGCCGGCGTCTGCGTGCGTTGGCAACCGCAGGCGGTGATGCCGTCGGTCAACGCCTATCCAAACCGTGTGCGCTCGATGTTCAAGGCGATCATCGACAACGCCATCGACGCCATGAACACTAAGGGCTGGCGCGAACGCGAGCTGCATGTGACGACGCGCGCGGGCGGCGACAGTGTCGAGGTCATCATCGAAGATTCCGGCCCTGGCATCCCCCCGGAGCTGCGGCTCAAGGTGTTCGAACCGTTCTACTCGACGCGCAAGGCCGGCGGGCGCCATCTCGGCACCGGGCTTTCCTCGGCGCAGCAGGTGGCCGCTGACCATGATGGCGTGATCGAAATCGACGCGGCGGAAGCGGGCGGCTGCCGCGTGCGCGTCGTCCTTCCTGCCTTGCGCAAGGGCTGACATGAACGCATTGAGTGGATTCGACACATTTGACGACGCGAGGCCGGCGGGCGAGGCCGGCGCGCCGGGTCTCGCCCGATTGCGCCGCATCGAACTGGAAGCGATCTACCACGTTGGCGAGATCCTCTCGCGCTCGCTCGACTTTCGCAGCACCTCGCGCGAAGTGCTGCGCGTGCTCGACGAACAGGCCGGCATGAGCCGCAGCATGGTGACCGTGCTCGACCCGGAAAGCGGCGACCTCGTCGTCAACGCCGTCAGCGTCGAGGACGATTCAGCGCGCGATAGACCCAATGCGCACACATCGATTCGCTACCAGTCTGGTGAAGGCCTGCTCGGATTGATCCTCGAAGAAAAGCGCACCATCGCCTTGCCGCGAACCGGCGACGATCCGCGCTTCCTCGACCGGCTCGGCCTCTACGACCGGCGTTTGCCGTTCATCGCCGCGCCGATCAGCCTCGGCGGCAACCTGCGCGGCGTGCTCGCGGTGCAGCCGAACACGCCTGACGATGGCCTGCTCGAGGAACGTACGCGCTTCGTCGAGATGGTCGCCAACCTGATTGGCCAGAGCGTGCGCCTCTCGCTCGACATCGAAGCCGAGAAGAAAGACCTCGCCGAAGAGCGCGACAGCCTGCGCCGCACCGTGCGCCACCAGTACGGCTTCGACAACATCATCGGCCGATCCGCCGCGATGCGCCGCGTGTTCGACCAGGTACGCATGGTGTCGCGCTGGAACACGACGGTGCTGCTACGCGGCGAAACCGGCACCGGCAAGGAGTTGATCGCCAACGCCATCCACTACCATTCGCCGCGCTCGAGTGGCTCGTATGTACGCCTCAACTGCGCTTCGTTACCGGAAAACCTGCTCGAATCCGAACTCTTCGGTCACGAGAAGGGCGCGTTTACCGGCGCCGTGGCGGCCCGGCGAGGGCGCTTCGAAACCGCCGACGGCGGCACGATCTTTCTCGACGAAATCGGCGAAATCTCGTCCGCCTTCCAGGCCAAGCTCCTGCGCGTGTTGCAGGAGGGCGAACTGGAGCGCGTCGGCGGCAGCCGTACGCTCAAGGTCGACGTGCGCGTGATCGCCGCGACACACCGCGATCTCGAAGCCGCCGTCGATTCGGGCGACTTCCGCGAGGATCTCTATTACCGCCTCAACGTCATGCCGATCATGCTGCCGCCGCTGCGCGAACGGCCGGAGGATGTGCCGGAAATCGCCCACTTCCTGGTCAATCGCCTCGGCGAACTGCAAGGACGCCGGCTTTCGCTGACCGAACCCGCGATTCGTCGGCTGACCCAGTACGGCTGGCCCGGCAATGTGCGCGAACTGGAAAACTGCCTGGAACGCGCGGCAGTCATGTCGGAATCCGGCAACATCGAGGCCGACCTGATTCATCTCGATCGGCAGCGCGAGTTAAGCACCGCAATCCCGGTATCACCGGCGTTGCCGGATTTCTCACCGGCCGATGCCGCTGATCACCATCACCATCACAATCCCACCGACCTCGACGAGCGCGCGCGCGTCATCGCCGCGCTCGAACACGCCGGTTGGGTCCAGGCTCGCGCCGCTCGTCTGCTCGGCATGACCCCGCGCCAGATTGCCTACCGCATCCTGACGCTCAACATCGAAGTCAAGAAGATCTAGAGAACCTCCATGAGCGAATCCGAAGCGCAGCCCCAGATCGTCTGTCTCAACTACTGCCGAACCGACCCCGAAAGCGGCTACTGCCTCACCTGCGGCCGCCCACCGGTCCCGGTCACGGGAATCAATCTTGCGGCGCCTCTGTTCAGCGGGATGACGTTCTCGGGAAGTAAATGCGATACGGTGAATGAGACGTAGCGCGTCACTGGCGCGTCCTGATACGCAATCAAGAACTGTCGGAATTTTTTCCACGAAGTCCCACAGCGTTGCCGGATGGGGGCGAGGTGCCATTGCTAACCTGATGATCGCTATATGTATTATCGTGGGCAGAAAAGAGTGGCATGATAATTGCATGAGCTGCGATTGAGGCGTTGCATGAAGAACCCCCTGTGCCCGAGGGATTCTCTTTTTCTCGCGGTAACGTGACTTAATCGACGTAATCCGTGCGTACAGAGCGGGATAATAAGGGCGGTTAGCTCAGAGTAGTTCTTGGTTTTTAGGCAAACGCGTGGTGATCATTGGTTTTGGGCGACGATGCCTGGAACGATAGCGAAGCGCTTGCGTCTGAAAGTGAAGCAAGATTGCGGAGTCCGAGACGCCGTACCGGATACGAGAAACCCTTGGGAGCTGCATCAATGAAACCTGATCCATCACTTGACGTCACGAGAGAGCCCGTCGGTTTGTCGTCGGAGACCGAAGATGCAGTCATCGTCGGCGGCGTTCCGGCCCCGGAAAACAAGCGGCGGCGTCTGGTTCGCGGCGCGGTGGCTTTTGCGCCGTTGGTGTTGACCTTGCGCAGCGGAGCGTTGGCTGCAGCGTCTTGCACCGGCGTGAAAATTGCAACGGGTGCTTATACTAAAGATGGTGGGCTACGGGCGGGGAAGATTAAGAATGCCCCCGGGGTAGTTGAAGGTGATGTGTGCGTTGAGGCAGGAGCCTTGCAAGCATGCGGCACTGATCAAAGTCGAGTGGAGACGCTATCAAATCTAACGGTGAACAATACAGCACCAGTTACGACAAGGTATGACGATCGCGGCAGCTGGTTGTCATGCGGTGAGCCCTCTCAATTTGTGGGGCAACCCATTGCAATCTTGAGTTCTCAGTCGGCGGCATCAATGGGTATTGCCCAGAGTTAAAGCTGCTGAATCAGTGGCCAAGAGTGTGATTTGAATCAACTTCCTACTGATGGTGTTCCAAAAGATAGCTTTTGGGTCTTAACTTCCGCGGGCCATGCGCTGCAAATCCAGAAATGGGATGGCCTCTACATCATTTTTCAGCGTTCTTCTGCTGAAACCCATGCTTTTAATGCGACCACCGTATTGATTCTGAAGTGTTTGGTACTCGGGCAGATGTCTATGGAGGCGCTCAGGTCCCAGACTGAATTTGCCTTGGGCGTCTGCCAAGGTGATTTGGCTGAAGAAGATTTCGCTTTTGCCACGATGAGGCTGGAAGAACTGGGTCTCATTGAGCGCCTGGACAGCGCCAGCGCCGTCCAATGATTGTCGGTGACCTGAGTCGGCGCGAGTTCGGCAAACGCTTGGCTGGAGACGGCCTTCCACTCCAGTTCGGACCTTTCAACCTCAGGATTCGTTCCAACCTCGGTACCTTTGCATCGCTCGCTCATCAGCTCTACGCGCCGTATCTGCTGCACGACCCCGAAGCGATCAGCGACTTTCACGTCCAGATCAGTGCCCCGCGTGGGCTGCGCCGGTGGGTACGGCGTCAGGCGAATTTTGGCATCGATGGGCAGTTTCCCTTTGCGCCTTACACCGTCGACCATGCTTTTCCCGCGCTTGAGTGGGGGATCAACTGGTGCGTGGCGACGCGTGCGCATCATCTGCTGATGCTGCATTCGGCCGGAATCGAGCGCAACGGTCAGGCGATGCTTTTTCCCGCCTCGCCCGGTCATGGAAAATCGACGCTTTGCACGGCGCTGATTCATTCCGGATGGCGCCTCATGTCCGATGAATTCGGTCTGGTACGGCCCGAGGATGGGCTGCTGCTCCCGCTGCCGCGTCTGATTCCGCTCAAGAACGAGTCGATCGAGGTGATCCGGAAGTTCCGGCCGCAAGCCGTCATCGGACCGTCCTTTCTGAACACACGCAAAGGTACGGTCGCGCACGTTCAGCCGCCGGCAGACAGCATCAAACGAGCGCAGGAACCGGCCCGGCCGCGCTGGTTCGTCTTTCCGCGCTGGGTCGCTGGCGCACCGCTCACGCTTGAGGCAATGCCGAAGAGTCAGGCGTTCCTGATGGTCGCGACCAACGCTTTCAACTACGAGGTGCTCGATGAAACCGCCTTCCGCCTCGTTACCGAGATGGTCCGTTCCTGCGATTCCTATTCCCTGACTTATTCCGATCTCGACGAAGCCGTGAACGCGCTCGACGAGCTTTCCCGGAGCAGCGATGACTAAGGCGGCCAGCGAGACCCGGCGGGCGCAGCGGCTCCTGATCGAGGCACTGCGAGCGCCCGAGCTATTGTCGGCGCTGCCGCCTGCCGACTGGGAGCTGCTCCTGCGCGTGGCGCGGCGTGCCCGAGTGCTCGGACGACTGGAATCCGGTCTCGCCCGAGCCGGTCTGCTTGGCGCTATTCCTCCGCGTGCGGCGAATCATCTGCGGGCGGCGCGCAACGTCATCGCGCATCGGAATACGCTGATCTCGTGGGAGGTCAACCGCCTGCTTTGGGCGCTCAAGGGCATCGATGTGCCGCTGATCCTGCTCAAGGGTAGCGCGTACCTCCTCGCAGAACTTCCGCCAGCGCGCGGCCGAATCTTCGCCGACGTCGATCTGCTGGTGCCGGAGGACCGAATTGCGGAGATCGAGGACAGACTCGTCGATCGCGGCTGGTTCAAGACGCAGATCGATCCTTACGACGACCGCTACTACCGTGTCTGGATGCACGAAATCCCTCCACTCCGTCACCGCGAGCGAGGCACTGAAATCGACATCCACCATCGCTTGCTGCCGAAGACCAGCCGTCTGAAGTCGGACCCCGCATCCCTGTTTGCCGCAGCCCGACCGCTCGCCGACCCACGACTACGCGTCCTGGCACCCGTCGACATGGTGTTGCACGCCCTGGTGCACCTATTTCTTGAGGGCGACCCTGAAGAGGGTCTGCGCTTGCGGGATCTGGTCGACGTACACGATCTGCTTTGCCATCACGGCCAGGAGCCTGGTTTCTGGGCAGGTCTGGGGCCACGGGCACGCGAACTGGGGTTCGAGCGTCCGCTGTTCTACGGCTTGCATCACGCACAACGGCTTTTTGGAACGCCGATTCCACGGGACGTTCTGCAGGAGTTGGAAGGCGCCGCACCTGTCTGGCCGATCCGTGTGCTCATGGATTTCCTGATCCCGCTCGCGCTCCTGCCCGGGCACCCGGATCATCCCACTCGGTGGGCGGCGGCCGCCCGTTGGCTGATCTACGTCCGTGCACACTGGTTGCGAATGCCGCCGGGTCTGTTGACGAAGCACCTGTCACACAAGGCGTGGCTGCGGTTTCGCGGATTCCGCAAACGGGTCGACCTGGCCCAACTCGATCTCAAACAACAGTAGCTTCTGCAACAATTCAAGCAGGCGGAAGGCCACGTTTTCTCGACGAGGTCGCTGCAGTTTGGCGCCGGACTAGCCATATCGCGAGTTCAATCCATATGAACCTAGACGAAAGCGCGGCCGCTCCTTAAAATCGTCGGAAGGCTGATAACCAACAAACGCTGATTGTGTCCTGCCATCGCGATGCTGCGTGGCATCGACCGTCGGCTCGATTAGCCTCAACAAGACTTTTCGGGAGAGAGTCATCATGTTGGAACAACGATCGTTCCAGTTTCCCAGCCGGGCTGTGGCCGTGATCCTTGCTGGCGGACGGGGCAACAAACTCCATGAGCTGACCGAGAGACGGGCCAACGCCGCGCTGTACTTTGGCGGCATGTACCGGATCATCGACTTCGCCATGTCGAACTGCGTCAATTCCGGGATACGGCGTGTCAGTGTCCTGACCCAGTACAAATCGCACAGCCTGCTGCGCCACTTGCAACGCGGTTGGGGCTTCCTGCGCGGCGAGGCCAAGGAGTTCATCGACTTGCTGCCGGCGCAGCAGCGCGTCGACGAAAGCGCTTGGTATGCCGGCACGGCGGACGCGGTGCACCAGAACATGGACATCCTTTCGACGCACGACCCGAAGCCGGAGTACGTCGTGATCCTGGCCGGCGACCACGTGTACAAGATGAACTACGCGGAGATGCTGGCCGACCACGTGGAGAGCGGCGCCGAGTGCACCATCGCCAGCATCGAAATGCCGCGCAGCGAGGCGCGGCGCTTTGGTGTGATGGCTGTCGGCGAGAACCGCCGCGTCACGGACTTCGTCGAGAAACCGGTGGACCCGCCGGCGATCGAAGGCAAGCCGGATCGTTCGCTGTGCAGCATGGGCGTCTATATTTTCAACGCCAAGTATCTGTACGACGAACTGCAGCGCGACGCGCAGGATCCGGCATCAAGCCATGATTTCGCCAGAGACATCATTCCAGGCGCGGTGAAGGCCGGCTGCGCGATGGCGCATCCGTTTGAACGCAGCTGCGTCCACGTAGATGACAAAAAGCCGGGGCACGAGGACTACTGGCGCGACGTTGGCAACATTGATGCGTACTGGGAAACCAACATCGATCTGCTGGCGACCAATCCGGCACTGAATCTTTACGACGCGAACTGGCCGATCTGGACCTACCAGCCGCAACTGGCACCCGCGAAATTCGTCCATAACGAGGCCGATCGGCACGGGCTGGCCGTCGAATCGCTGGTGTCGGCGGGCAGCGTCGTTTCGGGCGAGGTCAACCACTCACTGATCTTCACCTCGTGCCGCGTGCATTCGTATGCCAAGCTGAACTGGTCGGTCCTCTTACCGGACGTCGAAATCGGTCGCGGCGTACGATTGAACCGCTGCGTGGTCGATCAGGGCGTACGGATTCCGGACGGGGTTGTTATCGGCGAGGACCCGGTTGCCGACGCAAAACGATTCCGCCGTACCGAGAACGGGATTACCTTGGTGACGCAGCTGATGATCAACTGCCTCTGACCCGTTGCATGAACCACCCGGAGCCAGTGCTGCGCGTCTCGTGCGGCACTGGCTCCATTCATTCCGGTGCGCAGCAAAGACCGGGCCGGCGGTCACTGTTGAGGGGCGTTGTTGGCTCCGCTGAGTGCGGTCAGCTGATTTCCGGCGCCGACTTGTCTTAGCAGTTCGACTTCGTCGCCGAGGATGTTGACTGCCTCGGCCAAAAGAACATCCTTGCTCGCTTTGCGTGCTTCCTCCGTCGCCAGTTCGCTCGCAAGCGTCCGTTCGCCGGCCTGCAGGCCGTCGTCGCCCTTCATTTGCAGCTTCCGGGCGGCTTCCTGTTCATGGCGCCGGTCGCTTTCGTTGAGTGAGACGTGGTGTCGTTCGCGCTGCCGTTTGATTTCGGCGATTTCCTGCTGCAGGGCGATGTAATCCTGATCGTTCTTCACGCGCGCGTCGTGCCTCGCCTGCAAGGTCGGGATTCGCGGCTTCAGGTTGCCGGACGGCGCATAGTCGGCCGCCTGGATCTGCTCCCAGGGCAGCGCGTTGTCGAGATTTGCCTCGCAATGGCTTTCCTTGTCGGCGGCGGAGGGGAACAGGATGTCGGGGATGACGCCGCGCACCTGCGTGGCACCGCCGTTGAGACGGAAAAACTGGGCGACCGTCATCTTCAGTTCGCCAAACGTCGGTTCGGCATTTTTCGCAATCCGGTCCAAACTGACCATGGCCTGAATGGTTCCCTTGCCGAAACTGCCTTCGCCGACGACCGGGCCTCGACCATAATCCTGTATGGCGGCCGCGAAGATCTCCGACGCGGAAGCCGACGCCTGGTTGATGAGAACGGCGAGCGGGCCGGTCCACATCGCTTCGGCCCGGGTGTTTTCCTCGACGCTGATCTTGCCGCCGGCCTCGCGTCGTTGAACGACCGGGCCTTTGCCGATAAACAGGCCGGTCAGCTCGATCACTTCGCCGAGCGAACCGCCGCCGTTGTTGCGCAGGTCGATGAGCACGCCGTCGACCTCGTCCTCCTTGAGTTCGCCGAGCAGGCGTGCCACGTCGCGAGTAGCGCTTCTGTATTCGGAATCGCCCTTCTGCTGCGCCTCGAAGTCTGTGTAGAACGAGGGCAGGGCGATCACGCCGAGGCGGAATGTCTTGCCGTTGGCGGCGACCGGGACGATTGACTTGCGCGCGGCTTGGTCATCGAGGCTGATTTTTTTCCGGATAATTGAAACCAGCCTGCGCTTGCCATGCAGGCCGGCGCCTGCCGGAATCACTTCGAGCACCACCACGGAGTCGGCCTCGCCACGGATAAGGTCTACGGTATCGTCGATGCGCCAGCCGAAAACGTCGGTTATCGGGCTGCGCTCACCCTGCGCAACGCCGACGATGCGATCGCCGACCTTCAGCTGTCCGGAGAGCGCCGCCGGGCTGCCGGGAACGAGCTCACGAATGGTGGCGCAATCTTCCTTCTCGACCAGGATTGCCCCAATGCCGACGAGCGAGAGCCGTCGCGAGATATTGAAATCCTCGGCCGCCCGCGATCCCATGTAGTTGGTGTGCGGTTCGATGGCCATGGTGTAGGCGTTCATGAAGGACTGGAACGCGTCTGCACTCTGGATCTTGCCGATGCGCTTGAGTGCGCCGTCGTAGCGTTTACCCAGGAACTCGCGGATGCTTGCGTCGTCTTTTCCTGCGAGCTTGAGCCCGAGCCAGTCGTTCTTCACGCGTTTCTGCCAAAGGTCGTTTACTTCGCTTTCGTTGGCGGGCCAGGCCGATTCTGCCCGGTCGCGGACGTAGCTTTCTTCACTCGCGAAATCGAACTCACGCGTTAGCAAACTTCTGGCGTAGGCAAACTGCTCGGAAACGCGTTGTGTGAAGCGGTTGAAAATCGCGAACGGCGCGGAGAGGTCTTCCCCGGCGATGGCGTCGTCCAGAGAGGTGCGATAGCGGGACAATTGATCGATGTCCGCCTGCAGGAAGAACTGCCTGTCGGGGTCAAGCGCCTTGAGATAGTTGTCGAAAATCCGTTCCGACATCGAATCGTCGAGCGGTACCGCCTTGTAGTGGTATTGCGTCAGGACTTGCGTTGCGAGCGATGCCGCTCGCGCCTGTTGCTGCTGTGGCTTCAACTCAACGAGGCTCGATGTCGCCAAACCTGCCGTCGCCGTCTGCACGGACGTCGCCAGGACGATCGCAATCCACAGAAAAAGTCTATTCATCGATGCCTTCCAGTACCTTTGGCTGAACCTGAGATGCTCAATTCAAGTCATGAACTCTGCCACAAGCCAACGGTGCTGTGTGCGTAAAGTTTAGGCAATCACGACGAACGGGCCGAGCACTGAAGTTGGAAATGAACGCAAAAAAGTTGATTGAATTTCTCTGGTAGTCGAGTAAAGAGAGTCGTCAAAGAAATTCCGACTACCAGCTCCCCAGCGACATTTCTCTCTCTTTCGGAAGGAGACTATCTTGTCTAGATCGCTCTTGTCCGGATTGTCCGGTCCGACCAATCCAGCAGGGAAAATGCCATCGTTCGTGCGCTCGGGCGGGGTGTCCCCCGACGCCTCGCCTTTTCGTTTTCGGGCTTCCGTGGCGTGGCGCCCAGTGCGCCGTACCGTCCTTGTGCAGGAAATGCCGCTTGCCGTCGTCCTCCTGGAAGTCGACGGAATCACCGGGGCTGCAATCGCCGACTTCAAGACAGAGGACGTCCGTGCCGGTTCGGTTAAACCGCTGCGTGGTCAATCAGGGGGTGTAGATTCCAGACGGCGTTGTCATCGGCGAAGATCCTGGCGAAGAGGTGTCGGTCCGCCGGTTGTCCTGCGTTTTACGTTCAAAGTGATGGGTTTCGGCTAGCCTCGTCGCTTGCCGAAGAGCGCTTCCCATTCCGATTCGCTCATTTCGACTTCGACGACCTGCATCTTTCTCTGCTCGACCGTTCTTCGCCGATCGAACGGTCCGATCGTTGTGACGTCGGTCTTTCGCCTGTCTTTTCCTGCGCGCCGCTCAACGGTGAGGGTCTCGGTACTTGCTTCGTCGTTTGCTGAATCGTCGTGCTTCACTTGTCGCTAAATCCTTCGAATGCGTTGTGGCTACCGTGATATCCATGTCTGCGGCAGTCATTGCCGCAAAATCGGGCCGCGGATTGTAGTGGAATTTTCCTTGGAAAAAAGTGAATTCCGTCACGCTCATGAGCACGTTTTTGCTTCCTCCGTGCGGGCTTCCTGGTTTCGCGCCAAGGCACGGAACCGAATGCCGCGGCCATCGCTCGAATCGACGGGTGGTGTTGACGCGAACTGATTGAGGAGCGGGCAATGAATACTGGCCAGTCGGACCGAAACCCTCTGATCATCCTCGTTGCGACGCGCAAGGGAGCGTGGCTCTATCACGGTGACGCAGAACGGCGCGCGTGGCGGGTCGATGGGCCGCATTTCCTCGGCCACGTCATCAGCCACATGGTGCTCGACCCGCGCGACGGGCGGACGCTGCTGGCGGCGGCGAAGACGGGACATCTCGGGCCGACCATCTTTCGCTCGACCGATCTCGGACAGACCTGGAAGGAAGCGGC
>JAGNOM010000320.1 GCA_017990155.1 Propionivibrio sp.
CTGCATCTGTTCCAGCGCTGCCGATCGCACCTCGCCCCGGCGCACAACGCCGGCGGTGGTGTATTGATCCAGCGAACTGATGGCGATGTTGTCTTCGACCGAATGACCGAGAAATAGACACTGTTCCTTACGATTTTCCGGCACCATTCCGATGCCATCAGCGATCGCGGCAAAGGGATCTGCCGGCCGGCTGTCGCGGCCCGAGATTTCGACGGTGCCGGCGTTCCTTGGGTCGGCGCCGAAGATCAGGCGGCCGACTTCTGTGCGGCCGGAACCGATCAATCCGGCCATCGCGACGACCTCGCCGGAACGGACCGAAAGATCGACCGGCCCGACGGCGCCGCCGGCCAGTGCCTTGACCGCGAGCACCACCTCGCCCGGCGAACGCGGCGCGTGGTCGTAGAGATTGGCGACGTTGCGCCCAACCATCATGCGCACGACGTCGTGCGGCGTGATCTCCGCCATGACGTGGCTGCCGACGAAGGTTCCGTCCCGGAAGACCGTCACTCTGTCGGCAAGCCGCCAGACTTCCTCCATGCGGTGGGAAATGTAGATCAGCCCGACGCCCGCTGTGCGCATCTGCACGATCAGTTGGTAAAGATGCTCGGCTTCGCCGCGCGACAGCGCCGCGGTCGGCTCGTCGAGAACGAGGATGCGCGCGTCTTCACTGACGGCGCGCGCGATCTCGACCACTTGCTGCATGCCGACGCTTAGCGAGCCGAGCAGTCGGCGCGGATCGATCTCGACGCCGATGCGCGCCAGCTTGTCGCGCGCTTCCCGGAGGGCGCGGCCGCGGTCCAGCACGCCGAATCGATGGCATGGCTCGCGGCCGAGCGATAGATTTTCCGCCACGCTCATGGCTGGGACGGTGTTGAGTTCCTGATGGATGATCGCAATCCCTTGCGCACGGGCGTCGCGCGGCGAACGGATGTCGATCTCCTGACCGTCGATCAGGATACGGCCGCTGTCGCGTTGGATATTGCCGGCGACGATTTTCATCAAGGTCGACTTTCCGGCGCCATTTTCGCCCATCAAGGCGTGAACTTCACCGGCACGCAGATCGAACTCGACATTGCTCAGCGCCTGAGTGGCGCCGAAGCGCTTGCTGATGCCTTCCAGGCGCAGTAGGGGTGCGCGGGTGTGTTTCGCGGTCATCATCTCTCCTTGTGCGTTTTCGGCGATGCAGCACAACTTGGGTGCGGAAGGGTGCGAGCCCTTCCGCATTCGTCGGCCTGGAGGCGCCGATTACCGATTACCAGCCGGGATACTGGCCGACGCTATCGCGGGTCACGAGAACGCTCGGGATCAAGATCGTCTTCTCGGCCGGTTGCTTGCCGTTCAGCATGTCGCTAGCGATGGCCACGGCCTTTTCGACCATGGCGCCCGGGTTCTGGGTCGCCGTGCCGATGAAGGGCGAACCTTTGCGCTTCAGTTCAGCGACGCCTTCCGGGCTGCCATCGACGCCGGTGACGATGATGTTGGACGACTTGCCGGCCTGCTCGACGGCGAGCACGGCGCCAAGCGCCGACGGGTCATTCATGCCGAAGATGCCTTTCACACCGGGGTTGGCGGTCAACATGTCGGTCGTGACCATCAGGCCGGAAGCACGGTCGTTCTTGGACGCCTGCTGGCCGACGATCTTGATGCCCGGATACTTCTTGGCCACCTTCTTGCAGCCGTTGATGCGATCGATGATCGTCTGGATCGGCGTCCCATCGACGAGCAGCACATTGCCCTGGCCACCGAGCTTGGTGAAGAGATAGTCGCAGGATTTTTCACCAGCCTGCACCGCGTCGGTCATGACTACGGCATCCGCCCCCTTGGCTGGCGTGTCAACGGCGATCACAATGATCCCGGCTTGTTTGGCGCGCGCGATTGCCGGCTCGATCCCGGATTCGTCGACGGCCGAAATGACGATCAGGTTGACGCCCTGCTGGATGAAAGCGTCGATCTGCGTATTCTGATTCGCCAGGTCGAGTTGAGCATCCTGCGTGTTGACGGTCGCGCCGATTGACTTGGCGGCGCGCTTGGCGCCGCGTTCCATGGCCGAGAAGAACGGATTGGACATGTCCTGTACCATCAGGCCGATGCTGGTGATCTTCTTCGGCGACGTGGCGTTGGCCACGCCCGCAAACGAAAAGGCCATGGCGACGCCAGTAACGGTCAACGCAAGGCGACGTGCAAATCGGGAAGATTTCATTTCGTATTTTCCTCAGTGTGCAAGGCCCGCCGTGAGGTGACGAAGCCGTCTCATAGTGCCGCGACCTTCACCGCGGTTTGGGGTTTCCGGATGACTCCAGCCGCGAGTCAGTCAGAATGTGGTGTGAGAATGGATCGTCCGTGCCCGCAACCGCAGGATTGCCGCACAATCAGCGCCGCCGGCACCTGCAGCTGATATTCCGGCGTGTAAAGCGGATAGGCGGTTTCGCCGTGCATCTCCGCGTCACTTTGCGCAGTAATGATCTTGGTCAGCGTTTGGGCAGCTATGCGGCCGATTTCCTCGCTTCGCTCATCCAGCACGGTGACCGGTGGATCGAGCAGCGCGGCCCAATCGAATTCGTCGAAGCCGATGAGCGCCATGTCGCCCGGGACGGCGATCCGGCGCTCGCGCAGATGATTCAGCGCGCCGAGCAGCAGCGGCGTGTTGCCGGTGATGAGCACATCCGGCAGTGCGCCGCGTCCGTCGAGGTGTTGCGCCAGGGACGCCGCGGCCGAAGCCGGATCGTTGTCGCTTTCGATGACGGACAGGCGAGCGCCATGGCGGGCGGCGGCGTCGCGGATACCGCGTTCGCGTTCGAGGCGGCTCGTCCATTTCGAGGGATAGACGAGAAAGAGCCAGTCGCGATAATCGTGATCGGCAAGGTGTTTGCCGACAGCCAGGCTCGCGTTGTAATTGTCCGTCGTGACGCTCGGCAGATGCGCGTGATCGTCTGGCGGCGAGGAGTCCACGAAGACTAGGGGAATGCCCCAACGGCCCAGCAACGCCGTGTTGTCCGAACTGAGGCGCAAGGTGGAGATGACGCCGGCCGTACGCGATTCGATCAGCCGGCGCACCATGCGATCCTCCAGCGCCGGATCGTACACGCCATTGACGGCAACGTCGCCCACGACCATGGTCCATTCCGACGGCTGGAGAACCTGCTGGATACCCGAAATGAGGTCCAGATAGTAGGAGTTCGATGTGCTGGCGGTCACCACAGCAACCGAATCGCGGCTCGCCTTGCGCAATGCTTGCGCCGCACGGTTGGGAATGTAGCCCAACTCCTTGGCGGCCTTGAGGACCTGCTCGCGGCTTGCCTCGGACACGCCATCCTCACCGTTCAGTGCCTTGGAGACGGTGAAAGTAGACAGGCCAGTGGCCCGGCTGACGTCCTTGAGTGTCAATTTTTTCACCAATCCTCCTGTTGAATAAACGATTAGGTTCCAATAAGAATCGCGAACTAATCGTTTATTATTTTAGCTAATCGTTTAGGTTTGTCAACTGTTTTGTTTTCAAGCGTAGATACGCCGAAACTTTCGTTGTCGAACGCCTATCAGCGCGATTTTCGTTGCCGTCGTCCCTGCCGCTTGCGCCACCAGATGTAGGCGCCGGTGACCGAGAGCATGGCGACGACGAGGCCCATCACGGAGATCGCGATGCGGCCCGGCAGGCCGAGGATGCGGCCGGAATGCAGCGGGAATTGCGCCTGCACGAAGAGGTCCGCCGCCGTGCCTTTCCACGGCAGGCGTTCGCCGATCAGGCGGCCGTCTTCGCTGTCGA
>JAGNOM010000321.1 GCA_017990155.1 Propionivibrio sp.
TGATCAAGGCAGGGCGCAGACGCATGCGTTGAGCGAGGAGGACCGCCATGCCGGCTTCGCGCTCTTTTGCTGCGCAAAGGCGAAGAGTGATCTGGATATCGAAGTGCGCGAGCTGCGTTCTTCGAGTGATCTGCCGGTCAAGACCCTGCCGGCGCGTGTGCAGAAAATGACGCTCGCCGCGCCCGACGTCATGATCGTCGAACTCAAACTGCCCGCCAGCGAGCGGCTCCAGTTCCTGCCCGGCCAATACATCGAAATCCTGCTTAAGGAAAGGCGGCGGCGCGCGTTCTCGCTGGCCAATGCGCCGCACGACGACGCCAGTCTGCAACTGCACATCCGCCATGTGCCCGGAGGCTTCTATACCGACCATGTTTTTTCGGCGATGAAGGAGCGCGACATCCTGCGCATCAACGGACCGCACGGCAGTTTCTATCTGCGCGAGGATTCGGACAAGCCGTGCCTGCTCGTCGCCGGCGGCACCGGTTTTGCCCCGATCAAAGCCATGATCGAACACGCCATTGCAGAAAGAACTTCACGCCCGATGGCGATCTACTGGGGCGGCCTTAGTCGAGCCGACTTGTACCTGTTACCGCTGGCGGAATCCTGGGTGCGCGAACATGCGAACATCCGCTTCATCCCGGTGCTCTCGGATGCGCCGAAAAGCGATGAGTGGCACGGGCGAGCCGGTTTTGTGCATGTCGCCGCGATGCAGGATTGGCCTGATCTTTCCGGCCATCAGGTGTATGTTTGCGGTTCGCCGGCAATGGTGGCTGCGGCCCGACGCGATTTTGTCGGACAATGCCAACTTCCGGAGAGCGAGTTTTTCGCGGATTCCTTCGAATTCGCCAACGATGCGGTCGGCGAACGCAGCCCGACCACTACTGAAAGCTGAAGACGATGCCCGAAGTGTTCATTTCCCGTCAACCGCTGGTCAACCGTCAGAGCAAGATCATTGCCACACGTCTGACGCTTCACCCTCAGGAAGGCGCCCGAACGACCGATGCAGCGAATGCGCTGGCTTTGCTGGCCGAGTACTGGCCGCAGGGAGAAAAACTCGTATTCATCAATAGCGGCGTTGTTCCGTGCGATGCAACGCTGCTCGAATGGCCGCTGCCGGCCAATGCGACATTCGAGATTCGCTCGTCGGCCCTGAACGGACCGGACGGTGCGGCCTTCGTCGCGGCGCTCAAAGCCGTGCAGCCATCGCTTTGCCTGACATTTGACAACGAAGCCGCCGCGGCCTTGGCGACCGGCTTGTCGTTCCGCTTCATCGGCTTCGACGCTCAGCGCTTTACCCCGGCACAGCTCAAGATCCTCGCGACCAAGACGCAACCGTATGGCATCGGCGTGGCGTTCAACGTGTTTGATGCGCAGACCTTTCAGTCTTGCCTCGACGCCGGTGTGAATGCGGCCGCCAGCTGGTTCTTCAAGAATCCCGGCAAGTTGCCGGCCAAGGCGCTCAATCCAGGTCAGGCGCAGATCATTCGCGTACTGAATCTGGTGCGCAAGAATGCCGAGGTCAAGGAAATCGAAGCGGCGCTCAAGCAGGACGTGGCGCTTTCGTACAAGCTGCTGCGCTACATCAACTCGGCCGGTTTTGGACTCTCGTGCGAGATTCAGTCGTTCCGTCATGCCGTGACGATCCTCGGCTACGAGAAGCTGAACAAGTGGTTGTCCCTGTTGTTGGCGACGGCGAGCAAAGACCCGATGGCGCCAGCGTTGATGCACACGGCGTTGACGCGCGCTCGCCTCATGGAATTGCTTTCGCACGGACTGGTCGATCGGCAGGAGTACGACAATCTTTTCATCACTGGCGCGTTCTCGATGCTCGACGCTTTGCTTGGCGTCAGCATGGAGAAAGTGCTCGAATCGATGAGCCTGCCGGAGTCGATCTGCGACGCGCTGCTCGGGCATGGTGGCGTTTATGGGCCCTTCCTTGAACTGGCCAAAGTGAGCGAGGGCGAAGATGGCGCTGCGCTGGCCGAGCAGGCGGGTATGCTCGGCCTCTCGGCAGATCAGTTCAACCGTGCCCAGATGCAGGCGTTGCAATTCGCTGAAACGATGGAGTTGTAGCCGTCTAAGCGTGGAAAAAAAGCCGGCCTCGGCCGGCTTTTTTGTGAGCGCGTGTTCTACTTCTGGCTAAGAATCCATTTGATGAGCCTGGCAGCATCGACCGGTTTGACCGTCGCGTTGGGCGGCATCAGGGCTTCTCGCCCAAGTTCCTTGGTCCACGTGCCGCGACTGCCCTTGATAATCTTCTCGGCGAGCATGGCTTCGACATTGGCCTGGCCGGCGTATCGACGGGCGATCTCCTTGTACGATGGGCCAACGCGCTTTGCGTCAACGACGTGGCAGGCGATGCAGTTTTTTGATTTGGCGAGCGCTTCGTCGGCCTGCGCGACGCAGGGCACGGAAAGACTGGCGGCGATCGACAGGGCTACGCAGTGTACGTTCATGCGCGTCTGTGTGAAGAGTCGTGGCATGCTCGAAAACGCGCTCACTCGGTAGGTTCTGGCTCGTGCGTTCAGGTTCGGCTTGAGGTCGCGAGCAGGAATCCCGCGCCGACGAAGATGCCGCCAAAGAAGCGATTCTGCGATTTCAGCGCGGCCGGGTTGCGCAACCAGCGGCGCAGACGCGTGGCGAGCAGCGCGTAGCCGGACATCACGATGCTGTCGACGCCGCACATGGTCAAGCCCATGATCACAAACTGCGGCCACTGCGGACGCGATGGGTCGATGAACTGCGGCGTCAGCGCGGCAATGAAGACGATCGCCTTCGGGTTGGTCAGGTTGACCAGCAAGCCTTCCATGAACAAGCCCTTGGCCGCGATCGCCAGGTTCTCGGCATCGATTTCTTCCGGCGGCGACCGCCATTTCTGGATGCCGATCCAAATTAGGTAGGCGGCACCGAGAAATTTGACGGCGTCGAAAGCCAGTGTCGAGGTCAGGAGCAGTGCGCCGAGGCCAAGCGCCACGACCGTCAGTTGGATGACCAATGCCGCTTGCAGGCCAGCGATCACGCGCACGGCCGAGCGGTAGCCGAAGCGCATTCCGGCACTCATTGACGCCGCGGCACCGGGGCCGGGCGAAATCGCAATGAGGATTGCCGCGAGTAGAAATGCGAGCCAGAGTGAGAGTGACATTCGGACGAGATCCTTTCAGGTCGTGCGGTGGGCTGCGTCGGACTTAGCGCCGCCTGAGCAGGCTGAGGTCGCGCACCGCACCGGTGGCCGCCGAAGTCGCCATCAGCGCATAGGCCTGTAGCGCTTTGGAGACATATCGCTTGCGCGGGTGCGCCGGTGCCCAAGCCTGGTCGCCCTTGGCATCCATTGATCGACGCCGATCTTCGAGCTCGGTGGAGGAAACGGCTAAATGGATGCGGCGAGCCGGGATGTCGATTTCGATGGTGTCCCCTTCTTCGACGAGACCAATGGCACCGCCTTCGGCGGCCTCCGGCGAGACGTGACCGATCGACAGGCCGGAAGTGCCGCCCGAGAAGCGGCCGTCAGTGAGCAGGGCGCAGGCTTTGCCGAGTCCCTTCGATTTCAGGTAGGACGTCGGATACAGCATTTCCTGCATCCCCGGGCCGCCCTTCGGACCTTCGTAACGGATGACTACGACGTCGCCGGCGACGATCTCGTCGCCGAGAATGGCTTGCACGGCAGCGTCCTGGCTTTCAAAAACGCGTGCGCGACCGCTGAATTTCCAGATGCTTTCATCGACGCCGGCGGTTTTGACGATGCAGCCCTCTTCAGCGATG
>JAGNOM010000066.1:0-5783 GCA_017990155.1 Propionivibrio sp.
CTTCCCTCCTTGTCATTTCTCCCCATGCCGGACTTTGCCTGCCTGAGTTGCGGCGCCTGTTGCGCCGCGTTTCGTGTCGATTTTCACTGCGCCGACCTGGCGACCGCCGACTCGGCCGGTGTGCCCGTTGAAATGACCGTACCGTTGACGGCGACCCTGGTCCGCATGCGCGGCACCGACGAAGCGCCGCCTCGCTGTATCGCGCTGGAAGGCGAAGTCGGGAAGTCAGTCTCCTGCACGATTTACGAGCGACGCCCCGGCCCGTGCCGGGATTTCGCGCCGTACGCGCCCCTGGGTATCGGTGACGATGCCTGAGATCGGGCCAGAAGGCGGCACGGCCTGCCGCCGCTGGCCCTATGAAAGGAATTCCATGTCGATTGTTGTTGAAGTTCGCGGCGAGTACATCCAGCTCGACCAGTTGCTGAAAACCACCGGGCTGTGCCATTCCGGCGGCTACGCGCATTCCGAGATTGAAGCAGGGAACGTCCGGGTCGATGGCGCCGTCGAAACAAGAAAGCGCGCCAAGCTGCGCCCCGGGCAGCGGGTTGCTTATGCCGGCGAAACGGTGGAGCTGGTGGCCGGGCAGGCTTCCTGAACTGGAGCGTGCTGCTTATTTTCCGGTGTCCTCTTCACAGGGGATTGCTTATCTTATAACATATATAAGACTTGTCGCCCGGTCGCGGCCGAAGGGTGAGGAAGGGAACGCGTTCAACGCCTTCTAGCAGTCCGGTCGTACCGTACTATGATGAACTGGATGTAGTTTTTTGCCCCGAGCAACCTTTGAGAAAGGACGCCCCCATGCTGGAATCCTATCGTGCCCACGTTGCCGAGCGCGCTGCGCTTGGTATCCCGCCGCTCCCGCTGACCGCCAAGCAAACGACTGAACTGGTCGAGCTGCTGAAGAATCCGCCGGCCGGGGAAGAGCAAGCGCTGGTCGAACTGATTACCTATCGTGTTCCAGCCGGGGTTGATGACGCGGCTAAGGTCAAGGCCGAGTTCCTGGCCAAGCTTGCCAAGGGCGAAGAGTCTTGTGCGCTGGTTTCGCGCGCCAAAGCGACCGAATTGCTCGGAACCATGCTCGGCGGCTACAACGTCAAGCCAATGATCGATGTGCTCGGTGACGCTGAAGTCGGCAAAGTCGCCGCCGAAGGGCTCAAGAAAACTCTGCTCGTGTTCGATTTCTTCCACGACGTCAAGGAGTTGGCAGACCAAGGCAATTTGAACGCCAAGGCCGTCCTGCAATCGTGGGCCGACGCCGAATGGTTTACTTCGCGACCGGAAGTGCCGGCATCGCAGAAGATCACCGTGTTCAAGGTCACCGGCGAAACCAATACCGACGACCTCTCGCCGGCGCCCGACGCCTGGTCGCGCCCCGATATTCCGTTGCACGCGCTGGCCATGCTCAAGAATCCGCGTCCGGGGATCGAAGCCGATAAGGCGGGTGAACGCGGCCCGCTAAAACAACTCGAGGCGCTGGGCAAGAAAGGCAACCTGATCGCCTATGTCGGCGACGTGGTCGGGACGGGTTCGTCGCGCAAATCCGCGACCAATTCGGTACTGTGGTTTACCGGCGAAGATATCCCCTTCGTTCCGAACAAGCGCTTCGGTGGCGTCTGTCTGGGCACCAAGATCGCGCCGATCTTCTTCAATACGATGGAAGACGCTGGTGCGCTGCCGATCGAGCTGAACGTCGAAGACATGAACATGGGCGACGAGGTCGAGCTTCGGATCGACATGGCGACGACCAAGGTGACGGCTCTGAAGAACGGTGCCGTCATCGCCGAATCGCAGCTCAAGACGCCGGTGATCCTCGACGAAGTCCGTGCCGGCGGACGTATCCCGCTGATCATCGGCCGTGGCCTGACGGCCAAGGCGCGCGAAGCGCTCGGCCTGCCCGCGTCAACGCTGTTCCGGCTGCCGCAAAGCCCGGCCGATACGGGCAAGGGCTACACCCTGGCGCAGAAGATGGTTGGCCGCGCCTGCGGCCTGCCGGAGGGGAAGGGAATCCTGCCCGGCACCTACTGCGAGCCGAGGATGGCCACCGTGGGATCGCAAGACACCACTGGCCCGATGACGCGCGACGAACTGAAAGACTTGGCCTGCCTCGGTTTCTCGGCGGACATGGTAATGCAGTCCTTCTGCCACACCGCGGCCTACCCGAAGCTGGTCGACGTCAAGACCCACCGCACGCTGCCGAGCTTCATCACCACGCGCGGCGGCGTTTCGCTGCGCCCGGGCGACGGCATCATCCACAGCTGGCTGAACCGCCTGCTGTTGCCCGATACCGTCGGCACCGGTGGCGATTCGCATACGCGTTTCCCGATCGGCATTTCCTTCCCGGCCGGTTCCGGGCTGGTCGCCTTTGCCGCTGCTACTGGCGTCATGCCGCTCGATATGCCGGAATCCGTGCTGATCCGCTTCAAGGGCAAGATGCAGGAAGGCGTCACGCTGCGCGATCTCGTCAATGCGATTCCTTACTACGCGATCAAGCAGGGTTTGCTGACCGTCGCCAAGCAGGGCAAGAAGAACATCTTCTCCGGCCGCATCCTCGAAATCGAAGGCTTGCCCGACCTCAAGGTCGAACAGGCGTTTGAGCTTTCCGACGCTTCCGCCGAACGTTCGGCCGCTGGCTGTACTGTCCATTTGGACAAGGCGCCGATCATCGAATACATGCGCTCGAACATCACGCTGATGAAGTGGATGATCGCCAACGGCTACTCCGATGCGCGTACTCTCGGACGTCGCGTCAAGGCGATGGAGGCGTGGATTGCCAAGCCCGAATTGCTCAAGGCCGATGCGGGCGCCGAGTACGCCGCCGTGATCGAAATTGATCTGGCCGACGTCAAGGAGCCGATCGTCGCCTGCCCGAACGACCCGGACGACGTAAAGCTGCTTTCCGAAGTCGCCGGCGCCAAGATCGACGAAGTCTTCATCGGCTCGTGCATGACCAACATCGGCCACTTCCGCGCCGCAGGCAAGATTCTCGACGGCAAATCGGACATCCCGACGCGCCTGTGGATCGCCCCGCCGACCAAGATGGACGCAATGATTCTCAACGAGGAAGGCTACTACGCCATTCTCGGCAAGAGCGGTGCGCGCATGGAGATGCCCGGCTGCTCGTTGTGCATGGGCAACCAGGCGCAGATCCGGAAAGGCAGTACGGCGATTTCGACTTCGACGCGCAACTTCCCGAACCGTCTCGGCATCGATACCTTTGTTTATCTCGGTTCCGCCGAACTGGCGGCCATCTGCGCGTTGCTGGGCAAGATTCCGAGCGTTGGCGAGTATCTCGAGCAGGTCAAAGCGGTCAACGCCAAGGCCGCCGATGTCTACCGCTACATGAACTTCGACCAGATTTCGGAGTTCAGCGAGATGGCGGAGACGGTGACGGTCTGATCGTATTCCTGCAGCAGTAACATCAAGCGCCGGTCGCACCAGTGAAAACTGGGCGGCCGGCGTATTTTCATTGCAGCAAGCGCGCCACTACCGGGTCGAGCGCTGCCATGAACGCCTCGACTGCGCGCGTGTAGTCGCCGGGCGTTCCCAGGTCCGCATTGATCGCGCCGTGGTTCTTGCGCTGCGGCAGCGCGGACGCTCTGACACCAAGTCCATTGCTCTTGTCGGCATAGGCGCTGGCTTGTGCGCATGGATCGTCCTTGCGCGTTGTCGAGCAGACGCCGAGCCACGGCGCGGCGGTCTGGTCGAGTTTGTGAAACGGCGAGGCGGCGATCCACTCGCTTTCGGAGTCCCCGAAGGCCTCGCGGTAGCGCACTTGCAGGAAGGAATAGACATTCGGCATCTGTCGGACGACGTCGATCGCTCCGGCGTCGAGCGAGACCGTGCCGAGAATCCGGCCGACGGCGTGCGCGTTGCGCATCGAGGCATCGGCATTGACCAGCGAGACAAGATGCGCGCCGGCCGAGTGGCCCATCAGGATCACGCGCTTCGGATCGCCGCCCCAGTCGCTGGCTTTGGCCTGAACAAAGGCGGTGGCCTTGGCGATGTGATGGGCCTGTGCCAGCGCGTTGCTGCCGTCGCCGACCATCGGGTAGTTGGCGGAAACAACGATGAAACCCTTCCGCACCCAACGGGCGACCTTGTTCTCCGTCACTTTTCCCGCCGCCTTGTCGCCGACGCACCAGCCGCCGCCGTGCACCATCAGCACGATCGGCGCGCCGGGACTTTTGTCGGCGCTCTTCGGGAGAAATACGTCGAGTTTTTGCCGCGTATCCGGGCCGTAGGCGACGTCCCCGAGATCCGGCGTGGACGCGGCGCTTCTCCGGCTCGCGCGCTGTTGCAGGCCCTCGACTTTCTTTGACCATTCCGCGCAACTCAAGGCGTTGGCGCCCATATCGGACAATTCACCGGCCTCGGCGTGGGCTTGTCGCTCACGCAAGCGATCACGCAACGGCCCGGCCGTCGCCTGTTCGGGGATGAGTTGCGTCAACAGAACGGCCACGAATCCGGATGTCAGGCTTCTTGCGAGATTCATTGCCAGGCTTCCTTATCGAGCCGCGCTAACACCTGTTCGAGCGAGGCCCGTGCCGGACCGTAGTGCAGTTGCCGGACGTCCTGGATAGTGCTGGCCAGCACTTCGGACCATTCGGTCGTGCACGTTATTTCCTCGATGTCGGCGATCAGCTGGCGGGCGTTGAGGCTCTTTGCTTGCAGCGCCTGGTCGAGTTGTTCGAGCAGCGATCTGAGCGCGGCGGAGTCGATCGCGTGCTCGCCTTGTTCATTGACCGGCGCTTTGGCGGCCTGGATTTTCTCGAAGTCGCTGATCAGGACGAAAACGCGGTCGTACTCGCGCAGGAGATCGGCGGTCAGCGCCGCCAGTTGCGGGTGCTCGCCGTTCCGGATGTGTTCGCAGACGCGGTGGGCGCACAGGCGCAGGGTATGGCAGCCGATGTTGCCGGCCTCGCCCTTGAGGTTGTGGGCTTCCAGATACAACTGGTCGAGATCGTTGCCGGTGGCCGGCGCCTGTAGTCGCGGGGCGGTTTCCTGATGGCGCTTGGCGAAGCTGTGCAGCAGGATCCGATAGAGCCTGACGTTGCCGCCGATGCGCACGAGGCTTTCGCGTACGGAAAGGCCGGGCAGGGCGCGCTCGATGGTTTCGACGTCCTCGTCGGCGGCGAATTCGGCGCGGACCGGCGGCAGCGGGGCGCTTCCGTACCGGCCTTCTTCGGTCGGGCGAATCCAGCGTGTCAGCGTTTCCGCGAGGTCTTGCGGGTCGACCGGTTTTGCCACGTGATCGTTCATCCCCGCGGCGGCGCTGGCTTCCCGATCCTTGGCCATCGCCGCGGCGGTCATGGCGATGATCGGCAGGCCGGCGAGACCGGGCAGTGCGCGAATGCGGCGCGTGGCTTCAAAGCCGTCCATCACCGGCATGTGCAGATCCATGAGGACGGCGTCGAAGCGGTGGTGCTGCACGAGATTCAAGGCCTCTTGCCCGTTGTTGGCGACGGTGACGACAAGTTCGCCCTTGGTCAGGAACTCTCTCGCCACCTGCTGATTGAGTTCGTTGTCCTCAACGAGCAGGACGTGTGCAGCGCGAATCCGCGATAGCGTGGCGCGCGTCGCGTCGAAGACGTCGCCGATGGCGGCACGCGGCAGTTCCTTCCCGTTCTGAAGCTGGACGAGCGTGTCAAACAGGCCGGACGGCGTGACCGGCTTGCCGAGGATGGCGTTGATCCTCAGGTCGCTCGCCTCGTTGAGCAGGTCGGTTTTGCCGTAGGCGGTGACCATGATGACGGTCGGCGGCCGGGCTGGCGTTTGTCCGGCGT
>JAGNOM010000066.1:5883-11238 GCA_017990155.1 Propionivibrio sp.
GACGGCGTGACCGGCTTGCCGAGGATGGCGTTGATCCTCAGGTCGCTCGCCTCGTTGAGCAGGTCGGTTTTGCCGTAGGCGGTGACCATGATGACGGTCGGCGGCCGGGCTGGCGTTTGTCCGGCGTCCGAAGCGACGCGGTTTTCGATGGCGCGCGCCGTTTCGAGACCGCTCATGCCGGGCATGTGCCAATCGAGCAGGAGTAGATCGAACGGTTCGCCGCAGCCTTCCGCATGCTCGACGATGCGCAGCGCTTCTTCCCCCGAGCGCGCCGTGCTGACCGGGAAGTGCCAGCGTTCGAGGAGGGCGCGGAGAATAACGAGTGACGTTTCCTGGTCATCGACGATCAGCGTACGCATCGGTTGCAGATGCTGCAGTCCGGTGCTGGGCGAATAAACCAGCGATCCGGCCGTCAGCCCGAGGTGGGCGGTGAAGGCGAAGGTGCTGCCGCGTCCGGGGTCGCTGGTCAGGTTGATCTGCCCACCCATCAGTTCGACCAGCCGCTTGCTGATCGTCAGGCCCAGCCCGGTGCCGCCAAATTTTCGCGTGATGCTGGCGTCGGCCTGGACGAAAGGCTGGAAGAGCCGTGTCGCCTGCTCCTCCGAAATGCCGATGCCGGTATCGCGCACGGCGATACGCAGCGTCACGTCGGCGTCGTTCTGTCCGATCTTCTCGACGCGGATGCAGATGTCGCCGTGCTCGGTGAACTTGATCGCGTTGCCCACCAGATTGCTGATGATCTGGCCCAGCCGCAGCGGGTCGCCGACCAGCCGGTCCGGTACGTCCGCGCCGATATCGACAAACAGCTCCAGCCCCTTCTCCTCGGCGCGAATCGAGAACAGGTCGCTCGTCGCGCGCAGCACCGCCTCGACGGAAAAGTCCACCTGCTCGATTTCGATATGCCCGGCCTCGATCTTCGAGTAATCGAGAATGTCGTTGAGGATGCCGAGCAGCGAGCGCGACGAGTTGAGTGCCTTGGTCAGGTAGTCGCGCTGGCGCTCGTTGAGCGGCGTGTCGAGCGCCAGTTGCGTCATGCCGATGACAGCGTTCATCGGCGTGCGGATTTCGTGGCTCATGTTCGCCAGAAAGGCGCTTTTCGCCTGGTTGGCGGCGACGGCGGCGTCCTTGGCGCTGGCCAGTTCGGCCGTGCGCGAGACGACGAGCGCTTCAAGCTGGTGCCGGTGCTGTTCGAGCTCGATTTCGGCGAGCTTGCGCTCGGTGACGTCCTGCATGGTGCCGACCATGCCGATCGGGTGCGTGTCTTCATCGAGTCCGTCGAGCTCGAACTCGAACTCGCCGAGTTGGTGGATCCAGCGCACTTCGCCGTCGTTGGGGCGCACGATCCGGTAGTCGTGATCGAAGCGCGTTTTTTGCTCGACGGCGATCTGGAAGAATTCCCGAAGCTCGGCGCGATCCTCCGGATGGAGGAGCTTCGTCCAGGCTTCCATGGTGTGCGGGAAGGTCTCGTCGACGCCCAGAACCGCGTAGGCGCCCTGCGATGCCTTCCAGATTCCTGTCAGGAGATTCAGCGAGAAGCCACCGATGCGCGCGACGTGCTGCGATTCGCGCAGCAGGCGTTCTTTCTCCTTCAACTCCTCGTTGGCGCCGAGCAGCGCTTGCGTACGCTCGATGACGCGGTTTTCCAGGTCGCTGTTGAGCGCCGCCAGCTTTTCGGACAGTTTCACCTGGCGCAGATGGTTGAGGCCGGTTTCGGCGAGCATGCCGACGAGCTGCGAGCAAAGCAGCGAGACGGATTCCACGTTCGCCGGGTCGATCACGGGGAGCTTGCGAACGGCGTCCAGATAATCGCTTTCGTCGTAGCCGAACTGCTTTGCCTGGCGGCGGAAGAAGTCGAAGTCGGGCTGCTCGGTCAGGAACTGACCGGTGAACACGTTGGCCAGGTGCTCGCCTTCAACGTAAATCGGGACGGCCGAATCGATCAGCCCGTTCGGGCAGCGGGCGCTGACGAAGCGGCCGGTTTCGAGCATCGTCTGCAGCCGATCCGTGTCGCTCTGGACGCAACGGCGGCAGGATTCGGGATTGGCACGATGGAATTTCTGGCAGGCGTCCTGCCAATCGTCGCGGATGACTTCGGTGCCATCGATATCGGCGACGGTGAAGGAAACGCCCATGATCCGGCGGAAGTTCTCGATCAGGAACTGCAGTCGCGGAATGTCGACGAGGTCGGCGAACTTGATTCGATCGGTGTCACTCATGACGATTCCCCGGAGTCGGAAGGCGTCCTTCATAGTTGCACGGCGAAGGGCGCCAATCAAGCTTCGCGGGTGGGCGGCCCGTCCGGTTTGGCGGCAATGCCCAAACCACGTTGATCGGTTTCAGCCGGCCGAGGTCTGGCCGCCGTTCCAGCGCAGCCTGGCCTCCAGGCCGCCGGTCGGACGATTCTCCAGTTCGAGCCGGGCGCCGTGCAGTTCGGCGATGCGGTGCACGATGGTCAGCCCGAGGCCGCTGCCTTCGGCGACGACTTCCGCGCTGCGGTAGAAACGTTCGACGAGGCGCGGCAATTCCGCCTCGCTGACGCCGGGGCCGTTGTCGGCGACGCTGATCACCGGCCGGCCGTTTTCGGTGCGCAGCGCGACGGCAATCCGGCTGCCTTCGGGCGAATAGCGCACGGCGTTGTCGATAAGGTTGCGCAGCGCGACCTGGAGGAGATCCGCCACGCCTTCGACGACGATCGTACGGTCGTCGATGTCGACTTCGATCGCACATTTCTTCGAGCTATCGAGCGTGCTGGCGATGACGTTGCGCGTCAGTTCCGAAAGATCGAGCGGCGTTGGATCGGGCAGCGCGGCGAGCGGGTCAAGCCGTGCCAGGCGCAGCATCTGCTCGACGAGGCGCGTCGCGCGGTCGAGGCCGGCGAGCGTCTGCGCGAGCGCGTGATTGCGCTTGTCGGCATCCGGCGTGAGCAAGGCGACCTGCGTTTGCACGCGCGCGGCGGCGATCGGCGTGCGCAACTCATGCGCCGCGTCGGCCGTGAACCGGCGTTCGTTCTCCAGCGAACCGTTCAGGCGGAACAGCAGCCGGTTGATCGCGGCCACCAGTGGCCGGGCTTCGCGGGGGGCCGTGCGGCCGGCGAGTGGCGCGAGGTTTTCGGGCGAGCGATGGAGGACTTCCGTGGTCAAGTCGTCGAGCGGTTTCAGGCCGCGACGCACCGAGAAATAGATCGCGATGAGCAGCAAGGGAAAGATGACGGCCAGCGGCTGCACCGTCTTGGTCGCGATTTCCAGCGCTTCCTTGTTGCGCTTGGTGATCGATTGCGCAACCTGGATGCGTGTCGAACCCTCCGCCGTTTCGAGGATCAGGCTGCGCCACGGCTGGCCTTCGTGTTCGATCGAGTCAAAGCCGAGTTCGCCGCTGATCGCCGCCACTGGCGCCTCGGGCGAGCGAACGAGTACGGTGCCGTCTGCTTTCCCGATCTGGAATTCGAGCGTCAATTCGTTGTGCCGGTGGTTCTGGCCGCGCAGTCGGGTCAGGTTGGCCGGCAGTTCGGCCAGGTGTTCCGGCCCTTGTTGCGCCTGGACGAGCATCAGCGCCGCCATCTTCGACATCTGGCCGTCCATCAACTCCTGGATTTCGTGCTTGGCCTGCCGGTAGCTGAGGGCGCCGGCCAGGGTCATGATCAGCAGCGCGGCAATCGAGACCAGCGTCAGCAACCGCCAGCGCAACGAAGGCGAACGCCGCGACCTGCTATCGAGCCCCGTCTCCATCAGCGGCTTTCGCCGCCGCCGAGCTGGTAGCCCAGCCCGCGAATGGTGCGAATGAAATCGGCGCCGAACTTCTTGCGCAAATGGTGGATGAAGACCTCGACCGTATTGCTGCCGGTTTCTTCGCCCCAGGCGTAAAGGCTTTCTTCGAGCTGCGCGCGCGTGCGGATGCTGTTGCGGTTGCGCAGAAAGTCGTGCAGCAGCGCATATTCCCGCGCCGACAAGGCCACCGGCTGGCCGTTGAAAGTGACCTGCTTCGACGATGGATCGAGCGCGACGCCGGCGTGTTCGAGCGTCGGTTTTGCGTCACCGGTCGCGCGGCGAATGATGGCGCGCAGGCGGGCGAGCAGTTCGGGCAGGTCGAAGGGCTTGGTCAAATAGTCGTCGGCGCCGGCGTCGAGGCCGGAGACCTTGTCCGCGCTCGTATCGCGCGCGGTGAGGATGAGCACGGGCAGGCGGCTACCGCGCCCGCGCAGGTCGGTCAGCACCGACAGGCCATCCCGGCGCGGCAAGCCCAGGTCGAGCACGCAGGCGTCGTAGGGATGGTCCAGCAGCGCGAGGCGGGCGGATTCGCCGTCGCGCACCCAGTCGACCGCGTAATCGCCCAGTTTCAGCCCGGCCAGAATGCCGTCGCCGAGGATCGAGTCGTCTTCAACCAGCAGAATTCGCACTTACTTCTTTTCCTCATCGAGTTTTTCGAGCAGCGCCGTGATCTCTCTGCGCCGGCCGCTGTCGGCCAGCTCGCGGCCTGGGCGGGGCGCCGCCTTGAGCGCGGTCTCGAGATGGGTACGCGCTTCGTCGTAGCGTTCACGATCCATCAGATACTCCCCGTAAAAGAAATTCGGGTCAATCCCATCGGGATTGATCGAGAGCGACTTCTTGAAGAACTCCTCGGCTTTTGCCTTATCGCCAAAGCCGACCGGCCAGCCGGGCACCTTCGCGTAGAGCGTCGCCAGACTCGTATAGGCCGAGCCGTTCAGCGCCTTGTCGTCGATCTTGAGCGCGTCTTCCAGACGCTGCTTCGCATCCTTGCACAGCGACAGCGCGCCCAAGCCGCCGCGCGCGCCGGCCTCGCTTGATACGACGATGCCTTCCCAGATCAACGGTTCGGCCATGCCGGGATTGCTTTCCGCTATCTTGCGCGACTGCTGGGCGAGCGTCTGGTAGAGATCGGCTTGCTGTTTCTCGGGCGTGTTGTACTTGATTTCGGCCCATTGGGTCTGGATCGGCAGAATGATTTCATCGGGCGTCGCGGCGAGGACGGCACTGGAGAAGAAGCCGAAGACGAATGCAGCGGCGGTAGTGCGGAGGGTTTGAAGATTCAGATGCATGGGGAGTCCTTTCGTTGCGAGAGGTTCAATTGCGTTTGTTGAGAAGCGCCAAAGTGACCGACAAGCTATTTACCGTTCGTGGTGAGCCTGTCGAACCATGAACAGGCGCACTGCTTGGGCATCTCGCTCTTCGACAGGCTCAGGGCGAACGGTGGTAGTGGGCTGTTAGTTATTGAGGTTCAGTGGCTGATGCGCGGTGGTGCATGGCGCTTTACCGCTGCAAGCTTGCCGGCGAGGCCGCGATCGATGAGGCCGGGCGCGACGCCGTTGAGCCAGGCGAAGAGGCGTTCGGGAAAGCCGAG
>JAGNOM010000322.1 GCA_017990155.1 Propionivibrio sp.
AGGTGTAGAGACTAGACGGCACCCGCCTAAGGCGAAAGCTATGGTGAAGGCATAGTCCAGGGAGTAGCGAAAGCTACGCAAACCAGAATCCGTTGGTGCCGTGTTCGACTCACGGGAGGCCCACCAAGAAGCTGAGAGAGCCCAACGCAATGTTGGGCTCTCTTTTTTTCCGGCCACGACGCATCGAACTCGCAGCTATTCACCTGCCTGCCGAATACGAAATCGCTACTGGGCGCCCGACTCCAGTCGCGCCAGAATTCGCAAATCGCTGCCCACCGTGCGCGCATCTTTAATGCTTAGTCTTTGCTTGCCATCAAGCGACACCAGCGCCGGCAGGTTGAACATTCCGCGTGCCGCGTCACCGATCAAGCACGGCGCGAGATAGAGCAGCAACTCGTCGACCAGACCGGCTCCGAGCAGCGCACCGCTAAGGCGGAAACCGCCTTCGCCGTGCAACTCGTTGATACCGCGCCGCCCGAGCTCTTCCAGCAACGCCAAGAGGTCCACCTTGCCGTCGGCGCCGGGCAGCAGCAAGACCTCTGCGCCGAGTTCGCGCAGCACGTCCGCCTTGTTCTGGTCGGTGCTGGCCGTCGCGACAATCACACCGCCGTCGTCCAGCACCTTTGCCTTGTGGCTCAGTTCGAGCCGGCTGTCGACAATCACCTTGAGCGGCTGACGCGACGTATCCACGCCACGCACGTTGAGTCGAGGATCATCATCGCGCACCGTCCCGATACCGCTCAGGATGGCGCAGGCGCGGGCGCGCCAACGATGGCCGTCCTGCCGGGCCGCCGGGCCGGTGATCCACTGGCTGGCTCCATTTTCCAGCGCTGTCTTGCCGTCCAGACTCGCTGCCACTTTCAGGCGCAACCACGGCCGACCGCGGGTCATGCGCGAAACGAAGCCGATGTTGAGTGCTCGCGCTTCCACTTCGAGAAGGCCGCACTCGGAGACGATACCGGCCTCCGCGAGTCGGGCTATTCCTCGTCCGGCGACCTGCGGGTTGGGGTCCTGCATGGCTGCCACGACGCGCGAGACGCCGGCGGCGATCAGCGCATCGGCACACGGCGGCGTGCGACCGTGGTGACTGCAGGGCTCAAGCGTCACATAAGCCGTCGCGCCGCGCGCGGCGTCATCAGCGGCGCGAAGCGCATGGACCTCGGCGTGCGGCTCTCCGGCACGATGATGCCAACCTTCGCCGACGACCCTGCCATCCTTGACGATGACACAGCCCACCCGCGGATTCGGTGTCGTAGAGTAGAGGCCACGCTCGGCGAGGCGTAGCGCCTGCGCCATGAATTGATGATCGGCGGCGTTGAACACGAACGACAACGGGGAGAAAAACTAGCGGCTGCGACGCTGACCCGGATGCGAGACTTCACGCACCAGGTCGGAAAACGCATCGACATCTTCGAAGTTGCGATAAACCGACGCGAAGCGGACGTACGCCACCTTGTCGATCTTCTTCAGCTCCTGCATGACCATCTCGCCAATCTTCTCTGACGGGATTTCGCGCTCGCCGAGCGAGAGCAGCTTCTCTTCGATCCGCGCGATCGAAGCATCAACGGCTTCGACCGTCACCGGCCGCTTGCGCAACGCCAGCCAAAGACTCGCCGAAAGCTTCTCGCGGTCGAACTCGACACGCAAACCGTTTTTTTTGACCACCTGCGGCAAACGGATCTCGGCCCGTTCGTAGGTCGAAAACCGCTTGTCGCAAGTCAGGCAACGACGACGACGGCGAACGATATCGCCATCGTCGTTGATTCGCGTATCAGCGACCGTCGTTTCCGACGCGCCGCAGAACGGGCATTTCATCGCAGCTTACGCACCGTAAACGGGGAACTTCTTGCAGATCACCGCCACCTGTTTGCGCACGCGCTCCAGCACAGCCTCGTCGTTCGGCGCGTCGAGCACGTCGGCAATGAGGTGGGCGACTTCCTCGGCTTCGATTTCGGTAAATCCGCGCGTCGTCATCGCCGGAGTACCGATACGGATGCCAGAAGTGACCATCGGCTTTTGCGGGTCGTTCGGGATGCCGTTCTTGTTAACCGTGATGTGCGCCTTGCCGAGCGCCGCCTCGGCTTCCTTGCCGGTGATGTTCTTGGCGCGCAAATCGATCAGAAAGACGTGCGATTCGGTACGACCGGAAACGATGCGCAGGCCGCGCTCTTCCGACAACACGCGCGACAGCACACGGGCATTGGCGACGACTTGTTCCTGATACGCGCGGAACTCTGGCGAGGCGGCTTCCTTGAAAGCGACGGCCTTGGCGGCGATCACGTGCATCAGCGGACCGCCTTGCAGGCCGGGGAAGATTGCCGAGTTGATGGCCTTTTCATGCTCGGCCTTCATCAGGATAACGCCACCGCGTGGGCCGCGCAGCGTCTTGTGCGTGGTCGAGGTCACGACGTCGGCAAACGGCACCGGATTCGGGTAGCACCCGGCAGCGATCAAGCCGGCGTAGTGCGCCATATCGACCCACATAATCGCGCCGACTTCCTTGGCGATCTTGGCGAAGCGCTCGAAGTCGATGCGCAGCGAGTAGGCGGAGGCGCCAGCGATGATGATCTTCGGCTTGTGCTCACGGGCCAACGCTTCCATCTTGTCGTAGTCGATGGCTTCCTTGGCGTCGAGGCCGTAGGCGACGACGTTGAACCACTTGCCGGACATGTTCAGCGGCATGCCGTGCGTCAGGTGACCGCCCTCCGACAGGCTCATGCCCATGATCGTGTCACCCGGCTTGGCGAAGGCCATTAGCACGGCCTGGTTGGCTTGCGAACCGGAATTCGGCTGCACGTTGGCGCAGTCGGCGCCGAACAGCTTCTTCAGACGTTCGATAGCGATCGACTCGGCGACATCGACGTGTTCGCAACCGCCGTAGTAGCGCTTGCCCGGATAACCTTCGGCGTACTTGTTGGTCAGCTGCGAGCCCTGCGCTTCCATGACCGCCTTGCTGACATAGTTCTCGGAGGCAATCAGTTCAATGTGCTCTTCCTGACGGTGATTCTCGCTTTCGATCGCTTTCCAGAGTTCCGGATCAACTTTAGCCAGGGTGTCTTTCGCTGAAAACATCGTTTGCCTCACAAGCCGTTGAAAAGAGAGCGATTATAGCATGCGCCCGAAGCGGCTCTTGGGCCATCCACGGCGGTCAACGGCCGAGATGCGCGACCTCGCCCCAGGACTCGATGGCCCATTCCTCGCCCTCGATCCTGACCCAATTGACGCCCGCATTGGCGATCGGATAGTTGCGCGGCGCCTCGATCGGCAAGCCGGTCGCCATCCGGTAGATGACGTCAAGCACACCACCGTGCGTCACGACGACCAAGGTTTGGGACGGATGCATTTCCGCGAGTTGGCGAACGCAGGCACGAATGCGGTCGTGATGTTGCCGGCGGCTCTCACCGCCGAGCGGCACGTGATCGGGGTCGCGACGTTTCATGGCCATCGCCTCCTCGGCAAAGCGTTCGAGGATCTCCGCGATAACCAGGCCCTCGCAGCGTCCGAAACTCCGCTCGCGCAGCGCGACGAGCGGGATGACCGACAAACCAAGCGCATCGGCAATCGGCTGTGCCGTCTGCCGCGCGCGCCACAGATCGCTGCTGTACAGCGCGTCCGCACGCATACCCTCGGCAAAATGCCGGCCAAGCGCTTGAGCCTGCGCCAGGCCGGTCGCATTCAAGGGAATGTCGACGTGGCCCTGCATGCGCAATTGAACATTCCAGTCCGTCTCACCGTGACGGACAAAAC
>JAGNOM010000323.1 GCA_017990155.1 Propionivibrio sp.
AAAGCAAAAAACAGCGCTTGCGTGGCAAGCACCAAGCCGAGCAACATGGAAGGCCAGTGCAGATCGGCGTACCCCTTTGCAACCAACAACAGCAACGCGACGATTGCTGCCATCTTGACCAACTCGCCAAGCAAGAAATTGACTGGATACGAAGCCCCAGGACGCTTGGCCACAAACCGCAAACGCAGGGCAAACAGGAAATTGGGTAGCGCACAAACCACGCCCCCCAACAAAGCCGAAATCGCCCCCTGCGCCCCCGCAAAAACCCCCGCTGCCACTGCAGCAATTATCGTCGCCCCGACCTGCAGAATAATGACTCTAAACATAAGCAAAACGGAACCAACCCGGGGCTGACAGCGAAGTTCACTATACGGCTTAGAAAATACAGAATCAATATTCTCTTTAAGTTCGCGAGTATATCACTTTATAGGTCTTAACCACCCGAAAACCGCACTTCAACCGACTGAAAATGCTGGAAAAATCGATGAAGGCGCCAAAACAATGCAATAACGTGAAAAAACGCCTTTGTTATCGCATTTTTTGCAGAATGCCCTCTAACTCATCCAGGTTACCGAAGTCAATTCTGATTGCTCCGGCGCCTTTCTTGTTTGTACGAATCTCGACGTTGGCACCGAGCGAATCAGAAAGTTCCTCCTGCAAGCGCAAAACGTCACGATCCGGCTTGCTGGCCGGGTGCTCTTTCGGCGGCTTTAGTGCCTGCTGCACCAGCCGCTCGGTGTCGCGCACCGACAAACCCTTTTGCACGACGCGCTGTGCAAGCTGAACCTGCAACACGCCGGACAAAGGCAACAAGGCTCGCGCATGACCCATGTCGATTTCACTGCGCATCAACAATTCCTGCACCGGCTCGACCAGCTGGAGCAGGCGCAACAGATTCGACGCGGCAGGCCGCGAGCGCCCGACGGCATCGGCGGCTTCCTGGTGCGTCATGGAGAACTCATCAACCAAGCGCTGCAAACCTTGCGCTTCTTCGAGCGGATTGAGATTTTCGCGCTGGATGTTCTCGATCAGCGCCATGGCCAGCGCCGATTCATCCGGGATATCGCGAATCAGGGTCGGGACTTCGGTGAGACCGGCCATCTGCGCGGCGCGCCAACGGCGCTCGCCGGCAACAATCTCGAAGCGGTCGTCTCCCAGAGAACCGCCAATCGGCCGAACGAGAATCGGCTGCATCAGGCCCTGTGCGCGAATCGAAGCGGCGAGTTCCTCAAGCGAGGTACTATCCATCTGCGTTCGCGGCTGATACTTGCCTGGCTGGAGATTGGCGACCGGCAAGGTTCGTTGTTGCTCGCGTCCGTGTGTTTCGTTCCCCGCCAGCAGGGCATCAAGGCCTCGCCCAAGTCCTTTCAGTTTCATGCAGAGGCTCCTTGTACGACGGAACTGCCGACCACGCCGTCACATCGATCCAGCATCTCCTGCGCCAGCGCCATGTAGGCCAGCGCACCCTTCGACGAACGGTCGAAGGCAATCACCGGCTTGCCGTACGACGGCGCCTCGGCCAGACGGACGTTGCGCGGGATGATGGTGCGATAGACCTTGCTGCCAAAGTGCTCGTCGAGTTCGGCGGAGACCTGCTGCGTCAAGGTCGAACGCGGATCAAACAGGGTGCGCAGCAAGCCCTCGATTTCCAGCCGCGAATTAAGGTTGGCCCGCACTTTCTTCAACGTGGCGACGAGATCGGTCAAGCCCTCCAGTGCGTAGTACTCGCACTGCATCGGAATCATCACCGCTTCGGCGGCAACCAGCCCATTGACGGTCAGCATGTTGAGCGCCGGCGGGCAATCCATCAGGATAAAGTCGTACTCATCGAGAACCGGCGCCAGCGCGTCACGCAGACGGAATTCGCGGCCGCCCATTTCGATCAGTTCGACTTCGGCACCGGCGAGCTCGCGGTTGGCCGGCAGAACGTCGAAACCGAAGTCGGTCTTGATCCGTGCGTCGATCAGTGTCGAACGTCCGATCAGGATCTGATAGACGGTCGGCAATGCTTCGCGCTTGACCACGCCACAGCCGGTCGTCGCGTTGCCCTGCGGATCAAGGTCGATCATCAACACGCGCTGCCCGAGCGCCGCCAGACAGGCCGACAGATTGACGGCCGTCGTGGTCTTGCCGACGCCGCCTTTCTGGTTGGTAACCGCCAGTATTTTCGCCAACTCAATTCTCCCCTGCATTATTCGCGTCGGCACATTTCATGATCGCCAGATGGCGCTCACCCTCAACGCCTGGAACTTGCAGACGCAGAATGTTTTCGATGCTGACGTCGTTTGGCAAACGCGCTATTTCTTCCACCGGCCAGACACCTTTCATGGCCAGCCAGCGACCGCCGACCGCTAGCAGATGCCTTGAGAGGCTGACGAAATCGACCAGTTCGGCGAAGGCCCGCGACGTAATCGCGGCATAGCCAACCGGCGGATGATACTGTTCGACCCGGCCGCAGTGTACGGAAATATTGGGCAAGGCGAGTTCGATCGCCGCCTGGCGCAGGAATGCCGTCTTCTTTGAATTGCTGTCGAGCAAGGTCACACTCAACTCGGGGCGCACGATCGCCAGCGGAATTCCCGGCATGCCGCCGCCACTGCCGACGTCGAGAAGGTTTCCGTCCGGGACGTGAGGCAGGATCGCCAGCGAGTCGAGCAGATGGTGGCTGACCGCCTTTTCCTGCTCGCGCAACGCGGTCAGGCTGAAAGTCTTGTTCCACTTGTAGAGCAGGGCCGCGTAGGCAAGGAGTTTTTCCTGGGCAGCGGGCGGCAGATCGACGCCCATCTCCGCCAGCCCGTGCCGAAGCTGCTCTTGCGGATTCATGCGCGCGACCGCGACGCTTCGAGCGCGCCGCGCTTGAGATGGACGAGAAGAATCGAGATCGCTGCCGGCGTCATGCCCTGGATGCGCGAGGCCTGGCCGATGGTCTCGGGCCGGTGCCGGATCAGCTTCTGCTGGATCTCGTTCGACAGGCCGCCGATGACTGTGTAATCAATATCATCCGGCAGACGCGCTTCCTCGCTGGAAAGACTCTTGGCGACCTCCTCAGACTGGCGATCGATGTAGCCCTGGTACCTGGCCTGAATCTCGATCTGTTCGATGACGAGCGGGTCGAGCGTCTCGGTTGCGACGGACGCATCGCCGATCTTCAAGGACATCAGGCTTTGATACGTCACATCCGGACGCCGCAGCAGATCGTAAAGTGAGTATTCACGCTCGATCGGCTTGCCGAGCACGCGCGTCACGTCTTCGAGCGATACCCGTGCGGGCTGAATCCACGTCGAACGCAGCCGCTCCTGTTCGCGCGCAATCGCCTCCTGCTTTTCGCAAAAGGCTGCCCAGCGCGCATCACCGACCAGCCCGAGACGGCGACCATGCTCGGTCAAACGCATGTCGGCGTTGTCTTCGCGCAAGGAAAGACGATACTCGGCGCGGCTGGTAAACATGCGGTACGGCTCGGACACGCCGCGCGTGATGAGATCGTCGACCAGCACGCCGAGATAGGCTTCGTCGCGACGCGGCGACCACGCCTCGTTGCCCTGCACCTGCAGCGCCGCATTGGCACCGGCAAGCAGACCTTGAGCGGCGGCCTCTTCGTACCCGGTCGTGCCATTGATCTGACCAGCGAAGAAAAGCCCCTTGATCGCCTTGGTTTCAAGCGAAGCGTGCAGCCCGGTCGGATCGAAGTAGTCGTATTCGATGGCATAGCCGGGGCGCAGGAT
>JAGNOM010000324.1 GCA_017990155.1 Propionivibrio sp.
GAACTGCGCGGCAACGCGCCACGTCCATTTCCACCTCGACGGCAGCGGCCCGGCCAAGCTGGAAGTGCCGAAGCTGGAAGACTGGCCGGCTGTCACCTGGACACCTGACCTCAAGGAAGCGACCCGCGTCGATCTCAATACGCTGACCAAGGAACAGGTCGCTGCTTTCAAGCCGGGCCAGAAGCTCCTGCTCAACGGCAAGATGCTGACCGGCCGTGACGCCGCGCACAAGCGCATCGCCGACATGCTGGCCAAGGGCGAGAAGCTGCCGGTCGACTTCACCAATCGCGTCATCTACTACGTCGGCCCGGTTGACCCGGTGCGTGACGAAGTGGTCGGACCGGCCGGCCCGACCACCGCGACCCGCATGGACAAGTTCACCCGCATGATGCTGGAAAAGACCGGACTGATCTGCATGGTCGGCAAGTCCGAGCGCGGTTCGGTTGCGATCGAGGCGATCAAGGACAACAAGTCGGCCTACCTGATGGCCGTCGGCGGTGCTGCGTATCTCGTCGCCAAGGCGATCAAGGGCGCCAAGGTCGTGGCCTTTGAGGACCTCGGCATGGAAGCCATCTACGAGTTCGACCTTCAGGACATGCCGGTGACCGTTGCCGTCGACTCCGAAGGCACCGCCGTCCACAAGACCGGTCCGCAGGAGTGGTGCCAGAAGATCGGCAAGATTCCGGTGTCCTACCTCTTCGACAACAAGCACTAAGCAAATCCGAGTCATTCATGACGATCAGGGAGCCGGCCTCGCGCCGGCTCTTTTTCCTTCCGACGCATACCCCATGCAACAACATCCTCGTTCCGTAGCCATCATCGGCGGTGGTCCGGCTGGATTGATGGCTGCGGAAGTCATTTCCCGCGCACCCAACACGAAGGTCGATCTGTTCGACGCCATGCCCTCAGTGGGACGCAAGTTCCTGATGGCCGGCAAGGGCGGGATGAACATCACGCACGCGGAACCCAAGGAAGCATTCCTCGCTCGCTACGGTGCGCGCCGAGACGCGCTCGCGCCGTTGCTCGAATCCTTCGGACCGGAAGCGTTGCGCGAGTGGATGCTCGGACTGGGCATCGAGAGCTTCGTCGGCAGCTCAGGCCGCGTCTTCCCGAAAGAGATGAAAGCCGCGCCTTTGCTGCGCGCCTGGCTACACCGGCTGCGCCAGCAAGACGTGTACTTTCATGTCCGGCATCGCCTGACTGGGCTTGAATCTCTCCCAGACGGGCGCTATCAACTTGTTTTCTCAACGCCGGATGGTGACCGCCCGACTGAGGCCGACGTCGTCGTATTGGCGCTGGGTGGCGGCAGCTGGGCCAAGCTCGGTTCGGACGGACGCTGGGTTGGCCTGCTCGAACAGGCCGGAATACCCGTCGTCCCGCTACGCCCGGCCAATTGCGGTTTCGACGCCACATGGAGCACCCATCTGCGCGAGCGCTTTGCCGGTCAGCCAGTGAAGTCAGTTACCGCAACGGTCAGCGATATCAGCGGCAACGAACACCGACGCCCGGGCGAATTCGTCATCACGGAAACCGGCGTCGAAGGCGGCCTGATCTACGCCCTTTCGGCCAGCCTGCGCGACGCGATCGAGCGGGACGGCAGCGTGACGATCACGCTTGACCTGCTGCCTGGCCATGACTTGAAACGCGTGGCCGACGAAGTCGCCCGCCCACGCGGATCGCGCTCGCTGTCCAGCCATCTGCAAAGCCGGCTGGGACTGAAGGGCGTCAAAACGGCGCTACTGCACGAATGCCTCTCCCGAGAGAAACTCGCCGACCCGCGGCAATTGGCCCGCGCCATCAAAGCCTTGCCGCTGCGGTTGATCGCACCGCGACCGCTCGACGAAGCGATCAGCAGCGCCGGCGGCGTGCCGTTCGAGGCCCTCGACGAGCATCTGATGATTCGCGCCCTGCCCGGCGTCTACTGCGCCGGCGAAATGCTCGATTGGGAGGCGCCGACCGGCGGTTATCTGCTGACCGGCTGTTTCGCCAGCGGCCACGCCGTTGGCCGCCGCATTGCCGATCGACTCTCCCATGTTTCCGCGCCGACCGCCTTCTCTTGAACGCCCCCCATGACCAAGAACGCCCACATCAGCCGCTCGGAGTACGCATCCTGGATATTGGCCGTCCTCGCCATGCTGTTCACGCTGCGCTTCCACCTGCTGCCGGCACTGATTGCGGGGCTTCTGGTGTATGAGCTGGTGCATGTGCTCTCACCCGCGTTTGCGCGCCACATCTCGACCCGGCGCGCGAAGGCCGCGGCGATCATCGTCGTTTCGCTGATCGTCGTCGGCGCCGTCAGCGCCGCGAGCTTCGGCATCGTCGTTTTCATGAAAGGCGAAGGCGGCAGCCTCTCCGCGCTGTTGGCGAAGATGGCCGACATCATCGAAGACTCGCGCTCGACGCTGCCGGTGTGGATCGCCGAGTTCCTGCCAACCACCGCGCAGGGCGTGCGCGACACCCTGAGCCTGTGGCTGCGCGAACATGCCTCGGAATTGCAGTCGATCGGAAAGGAAACCGGCCACGCGCTGGCGCAAGTACTGATTGGCATGGTCATCGGTGCGATGGTTTCCCTGCGCGACGCGCTGGGCGATGCCGAACGTGCCCCGCTCGCCCGCGCACTCGCTGAACGCGTCTTCCACTTGGGCGAAGCCTTCCGCCGCATCGTCTTCGCACAGGTCCGTATCTCGGCGCTCAACACCTTCTTCACGGCGATCTATCTCGTCGGCGTGCTGCCGCTATTCGGCGTCCATCTGCCGCTGACCAAGACGATGGTCGTCGTCACTTTCCTCGCCGGCCTGCTGCCCGTCATCGGCAACCTGATCTCGAACTCGGTGATCGTCATCGTCAGCATGGCGCACTCGCCGCAGATCGCCTTTTCGTCGCTCGGATTCCTGGTGATCATCCACAAGCTCGAGTACTTCCTCAACGCGCGCATCGTCGGTGGGCAGATCAACGCCAAGGCCTGGGAATTGCTGACCGCCATGCTGCTCATGGAAAGCGCCTTCGGCCTCGCCGGCCTCGTCGCGGCGCCGATCGGCTACGCCTGGCTTAAGGACGAGCTCAGCCAGAGAGGATTGATCTGATGAATATATGGGTCGACGCCGATGCCTGCCCCAAGGTCATCAAGGACATTCTCTTCCGCGCCGCGAACCGGACGAAGATCGCACTGACGCTGATCGCCAACCAGACGCTGTCCGTACCGCCCTCGCCGTACATCCGCAGCGTGCAGGTATCCGCGGGCTTCGACGTGGCCGACAACGAGATCGTCAAGCGCGTGGTTGCCGGCGATCTTGTCATTACCAGCGACCTACCGCTCGCCGCCGAAGTCATCGAAAAAGGCGGCCACGTCCTGAGCCATCGCGGCGAGTGGTACTCCGCCGCCAACATCCGCCCACTGCTCAACATGCGCGATTTCATGGACAACCTGCGCGCCAGCGGCATCCAGACCAGCGGACCGCCACCGATGAGCCAGTCGGAACAGAAGGCGTTCGCCGGACATCTTGACCGCTTTCTGGCCAGTCGTTCGCGGTAGCGCGCATCAACAAGAACGCCTGCCGGGTCACGCCGACAGGCGTTTCGCTTGACCGCGTGCGACCTGCGATCAGATCAGCGCAAGCTTCAACAGATAGACGACAACAATGCCGGTCAGACCCTGCACCAGCGTCCCCAGCGTCTGGCACTTGTAGGCGAGATCGACCTTCAGCCCGGAGAA
>JAGNOM010000067.1 GCA_017990155.1 Propionivibrio sp.
CGGAAATGTCGGGCGGTTTTTTGCCCACCATCTGGATGTCGGGCTGACTCAGGGCTGTTCGCTCGGGAGCTTCACTTATGATCGCCAGCCGTTCCCGTTGCTGACGATCAGCGCCAAGGCCGCCGGTAGCGTGGTGCCGCTGAAAAACTATCAGGGCTCCAGCAGCCCGGCCATCAGCTTTGCAAAACCGGTGACGCTGACCGATACCACCGGGCAAGGCGCGATCACCATCGGTGGCGCAGGGACGGTTCCGGTGCTGGCGTTTAGTACGGGGACTGCGGCACTGAACGGAGCAGACGCCAACCATCCTTTGGCGACCTATAGTTTTACGACCAACCCGAGCGCCGCCAGTGCGATTGGCGTTGCCGCCGCCGACAGTGATAACAGCGGGGTTGCCGGCACGGTGGGTGCCGCCAGTATTCGCAGCGGTCGGGTTAGCCTGAGCAACGCCTATGGTTCCGAACTGATGAATCTGCCGCTGGACCTGCGATTGCAATATTGGGCCGGTTCAACACAGGGCTGGCAAAACAACGTTGCCGATGTCTGCACGGCGATTCAGGCGTCGGATTTCGCATTTGCCTTCCCCGGTACGGGGAACGGCCTTGCCGCCTGTGAGACAGCCATGACCATTGGTGGTGCCGCACCAAACTACGTCGCGACACTGGCGAAACCCGGAGCCGGGAACGCGGGCTGGTCGGATATCACCCTGAATCTCGGCAGCGCCGCGGCGGGAAATCAGTGTGCTGCGGTTGGGGCGGCCGGGGCGGCGGCAACGACGGTCAATGCGCCCTGGTTGCAGTTTGACTGGACGGGATCGGTCGGCAATCCGACGGCACGCGCAACGTTCGGCCGTTACAAAACGCCTTTGATCTATCGACGGGAAAACTACTGATCAGTGTGACAAAAACCCTTGTTATTTAGTGGGTTAATCGGTATCTTTCGACAAAATTATAACTAAGGCCATAGGATGTTTTCGTTTCCGACCGCACGAAGCAAACCGGGTTGGCTCGCCCTGATTCCACAGGGCGGCGAGATCACGCTCGCGCACGTGGTGCGGCGGCGTGATTTGCGACCGGAAGTGTGCCTGCTCGATCGTTTTTCGGTCGAGACCAACGAGCTGGCCGCGCTGCAACGCCTGCGCTCGGCGCGTTCGCTGAAGTCCTACGCCTGCACGACGCTGATGAGTGACGGCGAATACAACCTTACCCAAGTCGATGCGCCGCCCGTGCCCAGGGCAGAACGCAAGGAAGCGTTGCGCTGGGCGATCAAGGAAATGGTCAATTATCCGGTCGACAGCGCGTGCCTAGACGTTCTTGATGTTCCGAACACCGGTTTGCCGCAAGGGCGCACTGTGGGCGTCATGGTGGTGTCGGCAGCCGAGCAGGCGGTACGGTCGCGTGTCGCGCCGTTCGTGGCCGCCAAGGTCCCGCTCGCAACCGTCGATATTCCCGAGCTGGCACAGCGAAACATTGCGGCCTTGTTCGAGGACGAAAATCGTGGCTTGGCATTCCTGCGCCTCGACGAAAACGGGATGATGCTGACGCTGACCTTTCATGGCGAATTGATCGCCGTCCGGCGTGGCGAGATGAACACGCAGCAATTGAACAGTCCCGATCCCGAACAGCGTGCGCGGGTGATGGAACGGCTGGTGCTGGAAGTTCAGCGCAGCCTCGATAATTTCGACCGGCAATACAGCCACATTCCGATCTCTAAAGTCGTTTTGGCGTGTCATCCGGCGGTCGAAAACCTGGTGAACGAACTGGTCGAGAGCATCTACGTACCGGTGCGCGAGATGGACCTCGCTTCGGTGATGGACTTCCCGTCGATTCCCGAATTGAGAAACCCGCTGGCCCAGGCGAAGAGCCTGCTGGCGCTCGGCGCTGCGCTGCGCACGGACGGAGACGCCGCGTGAGCCAGCAGATCAACCTGTACGAAGAGCGCCTGCGCCCGCGCCTTGAGCTGGCGACCGGCCGTAATCTGGGAATCGCCGCGCTGGTGTTGCTGGCCGTGATGGCCGGCTGGTCGCTTTGGACGGGCGCCGAAGCGAATCGCCGGTCCGAGGCGGCGGCCGCGTCGCTCAAGGAAGTCCTGGCGGCGCAGGAAACGATGAAGGTGCTGACGCAGACCGTGGCGCAACGCAAGGTATCGCCGGAACTGGCGACCGAAGTGGAAAGCGCCAAGTCGACGATTGCCGCGCGCCAGGAGGTCATCGAAGTGCTGGATTCCGGCGCGCTGGGAAGAACGTCCGGGTTCTCGCCATTCATGGCCGGTTTCGCACGGCAGGCGCAGTCCGATCTGTGGCTGACCGGTTTTCGCATCACGGCCGGTGGCGATGAGATCGAGATTCGCGGGCGAATGCTCGATCCCTCCAGTTTGCCGGGCTACGTGCAGCGGTTGAATACGGTTCCGGCGTTCCAGGGTCGCCGCTTCGCCGCGCTCGAAATGCAGCGGGTGGACCCGGAGCCATCGCCCGAAGTAAGCCCCGCCGCCGTCCCTTCCATCCTCCCGGCCACCGTTCCGGTTACACAGGGGGTGCATGAGCCGAGGCCGCAGCGACCGCTGCCGTTTGTCGAATTTCTGCTGCGTTCCGAAAACGCCGGTGGCGGTGATGCATCGGCGCGCGCGCGGGAGGCGTCATGAAGTCGATCTATCGCAAACTGGTTGCGCGTTTCGACGCGTTGAACGTGCGCGAGCGCTGGCTGGTGTCGGTCGCCGTCCTGGGCGGGATCGTGCTGCTTGGACACAGCCTGTTCATCGCGCCAGCGCAGACGCGTGCTCGGCTGGCCGAGCGGAATCTGAGCGAACAACAGGCGCAGCTCGTGGCATTGAATGCCCAGATGCTGGCCATGCAATCGCCCAGCCAGGATCCGAATGTCGCCGCACGGGCTGAGTTGGAGATGCTGAGAAAACAACTGGCCGAGCAGGCTGGTCGGCTTGCCCTGGTGGAAAGCTCGCTGGTTCCTCCGCACCAGATGTCAGGGCTGCTGGAGGAGATGATCGGACAGCGGACGGGCCTGCGCCTGCTCAGCCTGAAGACCCTGCCGGTGGCTGCCGCGCTGGAGAAAAAAGCGGCCGTCGGTGGCGCCGAGCCCGGGAAAGCCGTCGTGGCGCCGAGCAAGGTTTCGGACGGCCTGTTCAAGCACGGCGTCGAGATCACCCTGGAGGGCAGTTACCAGGAACTGTCGGCGTATCTGGAGCGCCTGGAGCAGGCGAAGACGAAGCTGTTGTGGAGCAGCGTTTCGCTGTCGGCGGCAAACCATCCCCGGCTGGTACTGACGCTGACCGTATTCACCCTGAGTCTGGAGCGGGCATGGCTCATCGTCTGACCCGCCTCGCCGCGCTACCTGTGCTGGCAGTGCTGTTTGTCGTGGCCGCGAGCGCGCTGGCGCAAACCGATATGGCCAATACGGCCGATCCGACGCGGCCGCCGGCCGGGTTTCTTGCCGGAGAAGTGAACGCCGAGGCTGCGGAGGCTGTTACTGGCCCCGTGTTACAGTCGGTGCTGATTCCGAAAAAGGGCCGGGCGGTGGCCTTGATCGGTGGGCAGCAGGTCTATCTTGGCGAGATGTACGGCGAAAGCCGGCTGATCAAGCTGTCCGAACGGGAGGCCGTGCTTGAAGGGCCGGGCGGCGTGGAGCGTCTGATGCTGACGCCGGGTGTCGAGAAAACAAATATCGTGATGAAAAAACTCAATAGATCGCCTGCGCCCCGGCGTGCGCAGAGTGAGGGGAAACCATGAAGTTCGGATTGATTCTGCTGTTCGGAGTGACGTCGCTACTGGCTGCCGGCTGCGCGACCCATCAGAAAGCGCCGGGTGCGACTTTCGATCGCATCGGCCAGGAAATGCAGGGCGCGGTCGAAGCCACAGCGAAGGGCAGTGCCGATTCAGCGCTGAATCAGGCCATGCTGCCGCCGCTGCAGCTCGATCTGCCGGAGTCGGCGAAAAGCGTTGAGCCGCGCTTCGATCTGGCGGTGAGCAATGCGCCGGCCGCGCAGGTCTTCATGGCTTTGGTTTCGGGTACGCGCTACAGCATGCTCGTCGCGCCCGAGGTGTCCGGTACGGTGACCGTCAATCTCAAGAGCGTGACCGTGCGCGAGGCGCTGGAGACCTTGCGCGAGCTGTACGGCTACGAATTCAAGCTTCAGGGCACGCGCATCTATATCCAGCCGAACACGATGCAGACGCGCATCTTCCAGCTCAACTACCTCGCCGGCAAGCGCGTGGGGCAGTCCGACGTGCGGGTGATTTCCGGGTCGATTGCGACGACGCCTGCGCAGAGTCAGGGGACGAATGCCACAAGCACCGGCGCCGCCAACCAAACCGGGTCGAGTTCCGTCTCGGGGCCTCCCAGCAGCCAGATATCGACCACGATGGACAGCGACTTCTGGCGCGACTTGACGACGGCTCTCAGCAGCATTGTCGGGACGCAGGAGGGGCGCGCCGTAATCGTCAATGCCGGTTCCGGCGTGGTCGTGGTCAAAGCCTTTCCGGCGGATATGCGCGCCGTCGAAAGCTACCTCAAGCTGACCCAGTTGATCGTCGAGCGGCAGGTGATGCTGGAGGCCAAGATTCTTGAGGTCTCGCTCAGCGAGGAGTTCCAGTCCGGCGTCAATTGGGCGGCATTTGGTCGCAACCGCAGTCGCTACGCCATCGGCTCGATCAATCCGGGGACGACGCTGGATACGACGGGCGCTGTTTCTTCGTCCGACGCCACGATCACGCCGGGCAAGGGTGGGGCTGCGGCAGCGACGGCGATCGGTCAGGGCTTCTTCGGGCTGGCCTTTCAGACGGCGAATTTCGCTTCGCTGCTGAATTTCCTTGAATCGCAAGGCAATGTGCAGGTGTTGTCGAGCCCACGGATTGCGACCATCAACAATCAGAAGGCGGTGCTCAAGGTCGGGACCGACGAATTCTTCGTGACCAACGTCAGTACAACGACGACCACCGGCAATACGAGCGATACGACGAGTCCGTCGGTGACGTTACAGCCGTTCTTCTCCGGCATTGCGCTCGACGTGACGCCGCAGATCGACGATGAAAACAACGTCGTCTTGCACGTTCATCCCTCGATCAGCGTGGTAACGGAGAAGCAGAAAGTCATTGATCTCGGGGGCGCCAGCGGACCTTTGACCCTGCCGCTGGCGAACAGCACCGTCAGCGAAACAGACAGTATCGTTCGTGTGCAGGACGGCAACATCGTCGCCATCGGAGGTCTGATGAAGCAGGAACAATCGTCGGATGCCAATGGTTTGCCCGGAACATCGTCCTCGGCGTGGGGGATGCTGTTCGGTGCGCGTGACAGCTATCTGAAGAAGCGCGAACTGGTGATCCTGATCAAGCCGACGATCATCCGTAACGAATCAAGCTGGAAAGACGATCTCTTCGAAACGCAGAACCGCGTGCAGCAGCTTGACCCACGGCTGGCAAAGCCGGTGCGCCAATGATCGGGTTGCGGTGAAAGGGCGGGTCTGGCGTTGTATCTGAAACATTTTGGTCTCACCGAGATGCCTTTCGGCATCACGCCGGACACGAGTTTTACGTATCTGGTCCAGTACCATCAGGAGGCGCTCAATACCTTGTTGCTGGCGCTCAACGAGGGCGAAGGCTTCGTCAAGATCAGCGGCGAAGTCGGCACCGGAAAGACGCTGCTCTGTCGCCGCTTGCTGCAGACGCTGAACGATGGCTGGGTGACGGCCTACCTGCCCAATCCGAATTTCGACGCCAATACGCTGTTTCTTGCGTTGGCCGAAGAGTTGGGTGTCAAGGATGCCGCCGAACTGGACCAATACCATCTGATCCGGAGGATCAATCACACCTTGCTCGGCCACGCCCGGGCGAAGAAGCGGGTTGTCGTCTGCATCGACGAAGCGCAGGCGATGCCGATCGAGACGCTGGAAGCCCTGCGCCTGTTGTCCAACTTGGAGACCGAGAAGCGCAAGCTGTTGCAGATCGTTCTTTTCGGGCAACCGGAGCTGGACGACAAGCTGCATCGTCCGGAAGTGCGCCAGCTGCAGCAGCGCATCGCCTTTCACTACCGGCTGGGTTGCCTCAAGAAGAGCGAGATCGGCAACTATGTCGCGCATCGCCTGCGTGTCGCCGGTTATCTTGGCGAAGGACTGTTTGCCCCGGCTGCCCTGCGCGCATTGCACCGGGCCAGTGGCGGGACGCCGCGCCTGATCAACATCTTGGCGCACAAGGCGCTGATGTCGGTCTTTGGCGAAGGGCGCCAGATGGTCAAGCTGCGCCATGTGCGGGAGGCGCGCAAGGATACCGAAGGCACCCATCGCGTCGGGTGGCTGTGGTGATGAATGCAATGACGGGGCGGCGATGAGCTTGATCAATCAAATGCTGCGGGATCTCGACGAGCGCCGTGCAGCGCATGGCGTCGGCGCCAATCTGCCGAGCGACGTCCGGCCGTTGCCGAAAGCGCGGAAGTCGTACTGGCCAGTCAGTTTGGCGGTGGGCGCTGGCGTGGTGATTGTGCTCGGTATTGCCGGCGTGTTTTTGCGTGATGATGTTTCACGGCATCTTGCACCCGTGGTCGCTACGGTGACGCAAGCGAATGCTCCCGCAGCGCCGGTGGCTGTTGCCGCCGTGCCGGCGACGGCTGTCATCGAGCCGCAACCCGAGCCAGTTGCCGAAATAGATATGAGCAAGCGTGTCGATGGAGTGGATGTGAGCCTGCGCATGGCCGATTTCATCGAAGCTTCCGAGGAAGCGGACGGCGTCGATAAGGCCGAAACGGAGTCGGAAACGGACAAGCGCGAGTCCTCGGCGGCGCCGGTCGAAGCCAAGTCAACGGTTGTGCAGCCGGCCAAACCGCCCGTTGCTTCCGCCATGACAGCGACCCCGTTGCCGGACAAGCCCGTCGCCAAGGTCGCGGACAAAACCGACTTGGATGAGGGTGAAAAGAGCAGCGGCAGAATCGGATCGACGCCGGTGATCGAACGGACGCCGGCGGCCGGTTCGCCGCACGAGCGGGCCGAGAGCGAATACCGCAAGGCGATCGCGGCGGTCAATCAGGGGCGGGTTTCCGAGGCGGTGGACAGCCTGCGCAATGCGCTTCACCAGGACTCGCTGCATGTCGCTTCGCGGCAACTGCTGGTCAGGTTGCTGCTTGAGGCCGGAAATAAGGATGAGGCGATCCGGATGCTGCGCGATGGCATTGCCGGGCAGCCGGCGCAGTTGGGCTGGGCGATGAGTCTGGCGCGTCTGCAGGTTGATCGTGGCGAACTGGACAGCGCATGGCAAACGCTCGACCACACCTTGCCGGCTGCGGGGAACAATCCCGACTACCTAGGCTTCGCGGCGAATGTCCTGCAGCGCCTTGGCCGCCACGGCGAAGCCGCTGACCAGTACCGAAAGGCGACCCGGATTGCACCGGCCGACGGGCGCTGGTGGCTTGGGCTCGGCTGGTGTCTTGACGCCCAAGGCCAGGCTGCGGAGGCGCGGGAAGCCTTTCTGCATGCCCGGCAGTCGGGCAATCTTTCCCCCGAGTTGCTCGCGCTGATCGACCAGAAGCTGCGTTGAGCGTGGTGCCGTCGCTACTTCGGCAGCGCGCGGGCGACGACGAGCACCGAAATGTGGGCCGCGCCGTGCAGCTTGAGCGTGCGCGCGCATTCGTTGATCGACGCGCCGGTGGTCATCACGTCGTCGATCAGCACGAGCCGCTGGCCGCTGAAATCCTCGCTGCAGTGGAAGGCGCCGCGAATGTTCTTGACGCGCTCGCGCCAAGGAAGCTCAGCCTGAGCCAGCGTGTGCCTTACCCGCTGGCAACTCCGGGTGTCGATCGGTAGTTTCGTGGCACGGCTGACCGGCCGGGAAAGTTCCAACGCCTGGTTGAAGCCGCGTTCGCGCAGTCGCTTCGGGTGAAGCGGCAGGGGCATGATCAGGTCGGCCTCGATGCCTTCGGCAAGTGCAGCGATCTGCTGCCCGAGATAACCTGCGAGCGCCAGTTGGTGGCCGTACTTGAACGATTGAACTAGTTTGTCGAGCGGGAAGTCGTAGGCGAACGCGGATTGCGTGCGGTCGTAATGAGGTGGGTTGGACAGGCAACGGCCGCAGATTTCGCTATTGGGTGTCGGTAGTGCACAACGCGGGCAGTGTTCTTGCGGGAGGCGCGGGAGTTCGGCGGCGCAGGCGCGGCACAGAATGTCGCGCTCGCTGACGTCGGCGCAAAGCAGGCAATCCTGCGTCAGAAGCATCCCTGCGTTGAACATCGCCCCGGTCTTCAAGCCCTTGTTTTGAGGTAGAATTACGGCCTTCGCCTCTGGCCAGTCATCGATTTTGAACCGACTTCGAAACGTTCGCGATCGGCCCCCGGATTGTGCCAGCCGATCTCCTGCATGTCTCCCATTTTCACAGGCTTAGCCCATGAATACAGTTTCTCCCGCCGTTGATCTGACCTCTGCTGCCGCTGCGTCGAAGCCGGCTTTCAAGTGGACCGTCTCGCAGGTCGAAGCGCTCTACCAGTTGCCGCTGATGGATTTGTTGTTTCGTGCGCAGACGGTACATCGCGAGAACTTCGATCCAAACGAGGTGCAGCGCTCGGCGCTGATCTCGATCAAGACGGGTGGCTGTCCGGAAGACTGCAACTATTGCTCGCAGTCGGCGCGTTATAAATCGACCGAGCGCGAGGCGCTGATGCAGGTCCAGGAAGTCGTCGACGCGGCCAAGGAAGCCAAGGAGAAGGGAGCGACGCGCTTCTGTATGGGCGCCGCCTGGCGCGGGCCGAAGGAGAAGGAGCTTGAAGTCGTCTCGCAGATGATCCGCGAAGTGAAGGCGCTGGGGATGGAGACCTGCGTGACGCTGGGTATGCTCAAGGACGGGCAGGCCGACAAGCTCAAGGAAGCCGGCCTCGACTACTACAACCACAACCTCGATACCGACGCCGAGTTCTACGACCAGGTGATCACGACGCACACGCATGCGGATCGGGTCGATACCATCGCGCAAGTACGTCAGGCCGGGATCAAGGTCTGCTCGGGCGGTATTCTGGGCTTGGGCGAAACGCGGCGGAATCGCGCGGCGATGGTGGCGCAACTCGCCAACCTCAATCCGCCGCCGGAATCGGTGCCGATCAACAACCTGGTCGCGATTCCCGGCACGCCGCTCGCGGAAAAGGAAAAGATCGACAACTTCGAGTTCCTCCGTACCATCGCGGCGGCACGCATCACCATGCCGAAGAGCTTTGTCCGCCTGTCTGCCGGGCGCGAAGCCATGTCCGACGAGATGCAGGCGATGTGCTTCTTTGCCGGCGCGAATTCGATCTTCTATTGCGACAAGCTGCTGACGACCAACAATGCAGGCACCAGTCGCGATCTGGACCTGTTCGACACGCTCGGTTTGCGCGCGATCTGATTTTTGATGAGCGAGGCCGCGCCGTTCGTCGATACGCGCCAGGTTCGGCGCAATTTCGCGCGTGCGGCAGCCGGCTACGATGGCTCGGCCGTGCTGCAGCGCGAGGTGGCGAGCCGCATGCTGGAGCGGCTCGACTACGTGAAGATCGAGCCGGAACGCGTTCTCGATGTGGGTTGCGGAACGGGTGGGAGCCTGGTCGCGCTGACAGAGCGTTATCGGAAGGCGCACGTGCTCGGCGCCGATGCCAGCGCAGCCATGTTGCTCGCCGGACGCGGTCAGCGCTCGCGTTTACGCTGGCTGTTGCCGTTCGTGCGCGGCAATACGGCGTCGCTGCTTGCGGCTGACGTTCAGGCTTTGCCATTGAAGAACGCCGCGCTGGGACTGATCTGGTCGAACCTGATGTTGCACTGGCTGGAGGATCCGCTTCCGGCTTTCCGTGAAATGCATCGTGCCCTCGATGTCGGCGGCCTGCTGATGTTTTCCACGTTCGGCCCCGATACGTTGAAAGAATTGCGCAGCTGCTTCACCGATGGCTACGAGCACACGCATCGCTTCATCGACATGCACGACTACGGCGACATGCTCGTCGGCTGTGGATTCGCCGATCCGGTGATGGATGTTGAAGTCCTGACCATGACCTATCCCGGCGTTGACGACCTCTTCAGCGACCTGCGCCGGAACGGGGCAAGTTGCGCGATGCAGGAGCGCCGTCGTGGGCTAATGGGCCGAAAGACCTGGCAGGCGGCGCGCGCAGCCTACGAAAAGCTGCTCAAGGACGGCCGTTTGCCGGCGACCTTCGAGATCGTCTACGGCCACGCGTGGAAAGCGCAGCCAAAGAAGACGGCGGATGGCAGTGCAATCGTCCGCTTTGATCCCAAGCAGCGCTTGCGTTAAGGGTATGATTCAAAGGTTTCGCTTCCCGGTTTCTTAATTTTTTCGTTTGCAGGAATACATCATGTTGCAGAAACTTGCCTCTTTCGCCGGAATCAGTGGCCCGGTGGTTACGATCGTCATGGATGGCTACGGCATCCCCAAGTCCGATGCCGGCAGTGCCATCGCCGCGGCGAGAAAGCCGACACTTGACCGGCTCTTCGCCAACTATCCGAACATCTCCCTGCGCGCTCACGGCACGGCTGTCGGTATGCCTTCGGACGAAGACATGGGTAATTCCGAAGTCGGCCACAACGCCATCGGCGCTGGTCAGGTGTATAGCCAGGGCGCCTCGCTGGTGGCCGACGCCATTGCCTCCGGCGCGATCTGGCAGGGCGAGGCTTGGCAGCAAATCGTCGCGGGCGCCAAGGCCGGTCGCGGTGTCATCCACTTCATCGGCCTCTTCTCCGATGGCAATGTGCACAGCCACATCGACCACCTGAAGGCGATGATCGTTCGTGCCAAGGAAGAGGGCGTCAAGGCTGTCCGTATCCACGCGCTGCTTGACGGCCGCGACGTGCCGGAAACCAGCGCGCTCGACTATGTCGAACCGTTCGAAGCCTTCCTCGCAGAAACGAACGTCGGCGGTTTCGATGCGCAGATCGCCTCGGGTGGCGGCCGCATGAACATCACCATGGACCGCTACGACGCCAACTGGAGCATGGTCGACAAAGGCTGGCATACGCATATCCTCGGCGAGGGCGATCAGTTCGCTAGCGCTTCGGCGGCGGTCAAGGAACTGCGTGTCAAATTCCCCGGCACCATCGACCAGGATCTGCCGCCCTTCGTGATCGCCAAGGACGGCAAAC
>JAGNOM010000325.1 GCA_017990155.1 Propionivibrio sp.
GGGTGGCGCGCATCGTGCGCGAGGTGACCGACGATCGCAGCCTGCCGAAGGCTGAACGCAAGCGCATGCAGGTGATCCACGCCCCGCATCTGTCGCGCCGGGCGCGGATTCTGAAGATCGCCGACAAAACGGCCAATCTCAATTCGATTCTGCAGAGCCCGCCGGAGGATTGGTCAGCAGCCCGGAAGACCGAGTATTTCTCCTGGGCCGCCGAGGTGGTGGCCGGGTGCCGGGGCATCAATCCCTGGATCGAGGCCATGTTTGACGACCGCTTGAGCCACGGGCAGTTCTGAGTGGGCAAGGATCAGATGTCCGACTGGCGCGGCCCGCAGAGCGCTGAGACGATCTCAACCTGATCAAGATAGAGATCCCGTCGCTTGTCGTACAGCGGGATGGTCGTGCCGTTGAGACGGTTCTGTGCCAGAGCATCAAGATCGACGTCGGCAATAACGACCTGCTCCATGTTGACGACGCCTTCGGCCGCCACGCCATCACGCGAGAAGGCAAAGTCCGACGGGGTGAGAATGCTTGCCTGCCCGTAGTGCATGCCGAGTCCTTCCACCGGAAGGTTGCCGACCGTGCTGGTCATCGCGACATAAACCTGATTTTCGATGGCTCGCGCGTGGGCGCAATAGCGTACTCGCCAGAACCCCTGGCGGTCGTCGGTGGACGAGGGGACGAACAGGATGTCTGCTCCCGCCTCGCAGACCTGCCTTGCCAGTTCGGGAAACTCGATGTCGTAACAGATCAGGATGCTGATGGCGCCGTAGTCCGTCTGGAAAAGGTGCAGGCTGTTGCCGGCAGACGTATCCCACTTCTCGCGTTCCCAGCGGGTGCGGTGCAGCTTGTCCTGCGAAAACACATCTCCCTTGGGCGAGAACATGAATGCCGTGTTGTAGAGCAGTCCGTCCCGAAGATTGGGGTGGCTGCCGGCAATCAGGTAGAAGTGGTTTGTTTTGGCCAACTCGGCCATGAGATCCATATACCGGGGAGTGAAATCATTCAGGCGTCGGACGGCGGCCTTGACGTCGTTGTCGGTGTCAAGGAAGGACAACAACTGGCTGGTAATGATTTCCGGCAGCATGACGAAATTCGGTTTGTATTCAGCCGCCGCCTTGACGATGAAGCGGACCTGATTCTCGAAGCCGCTCCAGTCGTCGATACGGCGGAGCAGGTATTGCACGGCGGCGATTCTGACTTTCATAGGATGTCTCCGGTGACAACGCGCGTTGGTTTCTTCGCGTTGAATTGGGCGTTGAGCCAGACGATCAGCGATGCGTATCCGCCACTTTCTTCGTCGTCAGGGAGGTAGCCTTCGACGACGCCGCAGAAGTTGAATCCCTCGCGTAGCTGGAAGCTGAGAACCGGGTCCACGATGTCGCCCCACACCACCTTCTGCGCGTAGAACAGCGCGGAGATATGGCTTTCATGGTGGTGGTAGCCGGGCAGACGGCCGCAGGCGATGATGCGTTTGAGATTGAGCTTTCGGCAAATTTTGCGGCGGGCACGGTAGAGCGCGTGGCCGATTCCCGCGCCCCGGTATTCGGGGTCGACGAATACTTCGGCGCCGTAGAGCGTGCGACCTTCAGGATTGTGCGTCTTGAAGCTTCCGCGGGCCGTGATCTCCTTCCAGGTGTGTTCAACCTCCCACTCGTCCCACAGCACAATGAGCGAGCTGGCGGCACCGACCAGCTGACCGTCGATTTCCGCAACGATCTGGCCCTGAGGGAAGGTGTCGAGCTGCTTCAGGAGCAGGCGTTCGCGCCATGGCTGAATGGTCGGATAGACCCGGGTCTGAAGCTCGATCAAGGGTTTTACGTCGGTGCTGCGCGTATGTCGGATGATTGGTTTTTGCTTCATTGCGATCGTCCTCCATTGGATTGGTAAACGACGACGGTGTCGCCCGGGCGTAGCTGCACGAAGCCTGTGCTCCCCGGGGTGCCCTCAATAGTACAAGCATTTTTCCGGGCCGGTCGCGTTGACCGCCAATGCTCCAGACGATCAAGCGAAACTGCAGAAAGGAACCCGGAGCCTTGTGCTAAGGTCAGTGCAAGTAATGCGCAGTCACGATACCGCGACCAATTGCGACTGATACGTAACGCGATCCGGCGCAACTCGGTCTCGTTGCGACACTGATTTTTGAACTGAACCGGAGTGTTCCGAATGATTGATTTTTACTACTGGACGACGCCCAACGGCCACAAGGTCACGCTATTCCTCGAAGAGGCTGCGCTTCCCTATCGCATCTTCCCGATCAACATTGGCCGTGGCGAGCAGTTCGCTCCGGAATTCCTGCGCATTGCGCCCAACAACCGCATCCCGGCGATCGTCGACAACACGCCGGCCGATGGCGGAGAGCCGATTTCGATCTTCGAGTCGGGCGCGATCCTGCTTTACCTCGCCGACAAGACGCGGCGCTTCATCCCGCAGGATCTGCGCGGCCGGAACGTGGCGTTGCAATGGCTCTTCTGGCAGATGGGCGGCCTCGGGCCGATGGCCGGCCAGAATCACCATTTCAGCCTGTACGCCCCGGAGCAAATTCCTTACGCCATCGAACGCTACGTCAAGGAAACCGCGCGACTGTATGCCGTCCTGAATAAGCAGTTGTCCGACGGTCGTGACTACATCGCCGGCGAGTACTCGATCGCTGATATGGCGTGCTACCCGTGGATAGTCCCGCACGAACGGCAGGGGCAAAAGCTCGAAGACTTTCCGCATCTTGCCGCGTGGTTCGAGCGCATCGCGCAACGCCCGGCGACCGCTCGCGCTTATGCGCGCGCCGAGGAGTTCAAGAGTGCGCCGGCGATGGATGAGGCGGCGAAGCGCGTGCTATTCGGGCAGGACGCGAAAACGGTTCGTTGATCAGGGCAATCGCATGAACGGCCTCTCCCTCCCCTTCAAGGGGAGGGATGGGGTGGGGATGGGGCGCGACGGCGGTTTGATCGACGAAATAGCCGCCAGATAACCCCATCCCCCTCCCAACCTCCCCCTTGAAGGGGGAGGGGTGATGCGTACGGCATTCGTGCGATTGCCCTGGTTCGTTGATCCCCACGGCCGGCGGCCGACGCCGGTTCTTGTAGAATGTCGGGCTGACTTTTGCCTGAGTTGAACCCCATGAGTTCCAGCCCCAAACTCCGTTCACCGCTTGATCGGGCGCGCCAGGTGATCCTGTTCGAGATCGGCGGACTGCTGTTGATCACGCCGCCATTCACCTGGGCGAGTGGCGTGCCGGTGCGCGAGTCGATCGGCCTGCTGGCGATCATCGCGCTGCTCGCGGCGATCTGGAACGCGGTTTACAACACCGGGTTCGATTGGGTCGAAGGGCGGCTGACCGGACGCACCGCCGATCTGCGCCCCTATCTCTGGCGCATCGTTCATGCCTGCGGATTCGAGGGTGGGCTGGTGCTGATGAGCCTGCCCATCGTCATGTGGTGGACCGGCATGTCCTGGCTGGAAGCGCTGATCGCCGATGTGGCCTTGGCGCTGGCCTACGTGGCGTATGCCTTCGTCTTCAACATCGCGTACGACCGGGTGTTCCCGATCGCTGGCGAGGCGTGATGCCTGCTACGCGCTGCTGACTCAGGATCTCAGGCCGTGATCGGCGAGTAATCGCCGTAGCCGTCCGGCCAGTGGGTCAGGACTTCGAATCCGCTTTCCGTTACCGCCACCATGTGCTCCCATTGCGCTGACAGCG
>JAGNOM010000326.1 GCA_017990155.1 Propionivibrio sp.
CTGGCCCCGCAGCTCGGCCAAGAGGCGCCCCACGCAGGCATCGGCGTCGTGCAAAATGTTCGGCAGCAGGATGGGGAGATCGAGACGCAGCTTGCTCGTCATGTGCGTGCTCCCCCTTTACGGGTCTTTGGCTTCGCAGCTCGTGCGGCGAAGGTAGGCAGCACCAGCAGGGTCAATACAGTGGCCGTGATCAGGCCGCCGATGACGACGGTGGCCAGCGGCTTCTGCACTTCGGCCCCGGAGCCGGTCGCGATCGCCATCGGAATGAAACCGACGATGGCCACCAGCGCCGTGGTCAGCACCGCACGCAGGCGACTGGCCGCGCCGCCAGCGGCGGCCTCCAGCGGCGAATCGCCTGCGGTCAAGCGTTCGCGGATCGCCTGCATCAGCACCAGGCCGTTGAGCGTCGCCACGCCCGACACGGCAATGAAACCCACGGCTGCCGATACCGAGAAGGGCATGCCGCGCAGCATCAGCGCCAATGCACCTCCCACCAACGCCAATGGCACGCAGACGAACACCAGCGCTGCTTCACGGATCGTGCCCAGTGCCATGTACAGCAGGCTTCCGATCAGCAGGAACACGACCGGGATCACCAACGCCAACCGTGCCTCGGCGCGCTGCAGGTTCTCGAACTGCCCGCCCCACGTCAGATACACCCCCGCTGGAAGCAATACATCGGCCACCGCGGCCTGTGCTTCCTGGACGAACCCGCCCAGGTCGCGACCGCGTACGTTCGCCTGAACCACGATCCGTCGGCTGCCGTTGTTGCGGCTGATCTGGCTGGGACCTTCGCTGACGTCGATACGCGCAACGGAGGCCAACGGCACCACCATGCCGTCAGGCGCGACGATGGGCAGCGCAGCGAGCTGCGCCGGATCGTTGCGCGCGTCTTCGTCAAACCGGATCACCACATCGAAGCGGCGGTCGCCCTCAAAGATTTTGCCAGCCGAGGTGCCACCGATGCCGGTCGCGACCGCTTCGCTGACATCGGCAGCCGTCAAGCCGTACTGCGCGGCGGCGGCGTGATCGACCCGCACCGTGAGCGTCGGCAGTCCCGAAACCTGTTCCACACGGACGTCGGCGGCACCCTCTACGCCACGCAGCTTGAGCGCGACCTGATCCGCGGTTCTCTGCAAGATGTCGAAGTCGTCGCCGAAGACCATTACGGCCAAGTCGGTACGCACGCCGGAAATCAGCTCGTTGAAACGCAGTTCGATGGGTTGGCTGAACTCGAACGCATTGCCGATCTGGTTGCCGACGATGGACTCAAGCCGGCTGATCAGCTCTTCCTTGTCCAATGATCGGTCGGGCCATTCCGAGCGAGGCTTGAGCACGATCACGCTGTCGGAGATGTTGATCGGCATCGGATCGATGGCCGCTTCCGCCGTACCCGTGCGTGAGAAGATGGTCCTCACTTCCGGCTCACTCGTCAGTGCCCTCTCTAGGGCAAGCTGCATCGACAGCGATTGCTCAAGCGAAGCAGAAGGAACCCGCAGGGCCTGCATCGCGAGGTTGCCTTCGTCGAGCGTGGGCATGAACTCGCGACCCAGCGAGATGAAAGCTACCGAGCCGATCGCGAGCATGAGAACAGCGCCTGCAAGTACGGCACGTGGCCGCGTTACCGCGATGCGGATGACCGGTTCGACCTTGCCTCGCACGTATCGGATGAGGCGAGTTTCGTGCTCGCCATCATGTCCGTGTTCATGAACATGTTCATGCTCATGTTCTTGCTCTGGGATATGCTGGGACTTGGTCTTGGGTTCGCGCACGAACAGCGCCGCCATCGCCGGCACAAAGGTGAACGACAAGATGAATGCACCGACCAAGGCAAGCATGAGGGTCGCCGCCATGGGCTGGAAGGTCTTACCCTCGACGCCTTCCAGCGTGAGGATCGGTGCGAATACCAGCAGGATGATGGTCTGGCCGAAAGCAGCGGGCCGCACCATCTTGCGCGCCGCCTGGATCGCCACGCCCAGCCGCTCGCCTGCGGATAATGCACGACCCAACTCGGCCCGCTTCTGGCCAAGCATGAGCAGCGTCGCCTCGATTACGATCACCGCACCATCGACGAGGATGCCGAAATCGAGCGCGCCCAGGCTCATCAGGTTGCCGCTGATCTCGAAGCGATTCATGCCGATCACTGCGAATAGGAATGACAACGGGATCACCAGTGCAGTGATAGCTGCCGCGCGGAAGTTGCCCAGCAACAGAAACAACACGGCGATGACCAGTAGCGCACCTTCGGTCAGGTTCTTGGCGACCGTCTTGATCGTGGAATTCACCAGTTCGCTGCGATCAAGTACGGGTTCGGCCACGATGTTCGGTGGCAGGGAGCGATTGACTTCGGCAAGGCGTTCGGCCGCGGCCTGCGCCACGGTGCGGCTGTTGCCGTCGGCGATCATCAATGCAGTGCCGAGCACGGCTTCGTGCCCATCGCGCGTGGCGGCGCCCAGACGCGGCGCCTGCCCCAGACCGACGCTCGCCACGTCCGAGACGCGGATGACGAAGCCGTTGCGATTGGCGACAGGCGCCTGCGCCAGATCGTCGACGGTCTGCGCAAGGGCATCTGTCCGAACGATCAGACCCTCGCCAGCACGCTGGATGAATCCGGCACCTGCTTGGACATTGGAACGTTCAAGCGCCTGCACGAGATCACCCAGGCCGAGGCCGTAGGCTGCCAGCTGTTCGGCATTCGGGCGGATGGCATATTCCTTGACATAGCCACCGATCGTGTCGACGCCCGCAAGCCCCGGAGCCGAGCGCATCTGCGGCGCAATGATCCAGTCCTGCACAGTGCGCAGGTAGGTGGCACGCTCCTCTGGCGTCGTGAGGCGGTCGCCTTCCGGCGTCAGATAGACCTCGTTGGCCTGCCAACCCGGTTCGTTCGGTTGACCGACGTTCGCCGGATCGAACGGCGTGAAATCCACCGTCCACATCAGTACTTCGCCCAGACCCGTGGTCACCGGCGACATCATCGGCGTCACCCCTTCGGGCAACTCCTCCTCCACTTCGCGCATGCGTTCGGCCACTTGCTGGCGTGCGAAGTAGATGTCGGTCTGGTCGGTGAAAATGGCGGTGACCTGGGAGAATCCGTTACGTGAGATCGAGCGGGTGCTAGTCAGCCCGGGGATGCCGGCCAAGGCTGTTTCAAGTGGATAGGTTACCTGGCGCTCGATCTGACCGGGCGCGAGCGCGGGCGCTATGGTGTTGATCTGCACCTGGCGGTTGGTGATGTCTGGCACGGCATCAATTGGGAGCTTGTTGAGCTGGAACAGGCCATAAACCACGAGGAGCGTCGCGACGAAGACCACGGCCCAGCGGAAGCGGACCGCTGTTTCAATAATGAACTTGAACATATGAGTAGTCCTTAGTGGCCGTGTTCGGCTTCGCCCTTGGCGAGTTCGGCCTTCAACAGGAAGGCATTCATTCCGGCAATGCGTTCATCGCCAGACAGTCCATTGAGAATCTCGATGGACTCGCCTGCGCGCCGACCCGCGAGCACCGGTGTAACGCGGAAGCCATTGTCATCAGCCACGAACACCACTGATCGTCCCTCCACGGTTTGAACGGCATCGGCGGGGACGGTCAGACCACCTTCCTGGCTGTTTGTGACGACGGTCCCTGTCACGGGGGACCCAGCAGGCGGTAAGGCACTTGAAGT
>JAGNOM010000327.1 GCA_017990155.1 Propionivibrio sp.
CGGCATGGGCGGCTCCAGCGAGAAGTACGTGCTGGCGCTTACCGGCGACGACGGCCGCGTGCTGACCGAGCACGCGCAGAAGGTCGAACGCGATCTGCGCGGCCTGTCCGGCATCGGCGCCGTCACCTCCAGTTCCAGCCTCGTGCGGCCGGAAGTCATTGTGCGTACCGATTTCGCGAAAGCGGCCGACCTGGGCGTCTCGTCGGCGGCGATCGCCGACACGCTGCGCATCGCGCTCTCGGGCGACTACGACCAGGGGCTGGCCAAGCTCAATCTCTCGCAGCGCCAGATCCCGATGGTCGTCAAACTGCGCGACGACGCGCGGCAGGACTTTGAACTCCTCTCGCGCCTGACCGTCCCCGGCACGCACGGCCCGGTGATGCTGGCCAACGTCGCCAGCATCGAGCTCGGCAGCGGCCCGGCCGTCATCGACCGCTACGACCGCGTGCGCAACGTCAATATCGAAGTCGAACTCAACGGCCAGCCGCTCGGCGAGATCGAAGCAAAGACGATGGAACTGCCAAGCATGAAGCAACTGCCGCCCGGCGTCGCCGTCAAGGCCGTCGGCGACGCGGAAGCGATGGGCGAACTGTTCGAGGGTTTTTCGCTCGCCATGCTGACTGGCGTCATGTGCATCTACATCGTGCTCGTGCTGCTGTTCAAGGACTTCGTGCAGCCGGTAACCATCCTCGCCGCGCTCGTGCTCTCGATCCCCGGCGCAATCCTGGCGCTGTTCATCACGCGCACGGCGTTGTCGATGCCGGCGATGATCGGGCTGATCATGCTGATGGGCGTCGCCACCAAGAACTCGATCCTGCTCGTTGAATACGCGATCATGGCGCGCCGACACCACGGCATGAGCCGGCTGGAAGCGTTGCTCGACGCCTGCCACAAACGTGCCCGCCCAATCGTGATGACGACCGTGGCGATGGGCGCCGGCATGTTTCCGATCGCCATCGGCCTGGGCAACGACCCGAGCTTCCGCGCGCCGATGGCCATCGTCGTCATCGGCGGCCTGATCACCTCGACCTTCCTCAGCCTGCTCGTCATCCCGGTGCTGTTTACCATGATCGACGATATGCGCGAGTTCGTCATGCGTCGCTTGCGTCGCAGGAAGACAGTCGTCTGAGGCAGCGATTTTCTATATCTCAACGATTTACTTCGCGCGCAAACGCGATACGGATAACATTGACCGTCGCCCAATAAGAGCCGAGCCTGACGGAGAGGTACAAGGCTAGGGTATTCAAGGATAGGGAGCCTTGTGAAACTGAACATCCGTTTCAAATACTGGATGCTGGCCACTACGGCGACCCTCGTTCTGGCGCTCACCGGACTGTTTCTGGCCGCGGTATTCGGCAAGTTTTCGAGGCTTGCCGAAGATAGCGCGCAGGAACGCTTTGCCCTGGTGACGCAGCGCGCGGTCGCCGAAATCACCCGCCTGGTCAGCGACGAAGCACGAAATGTCGCGACACTGAGCAGCTCGCGGAGCGAAGCCTTCGCCCACGCCGGAGAAAACGGCCGGACGATCAACACCGAAGACCTCCTTGCGCCGCTCATGGCCTCGCTGGCGGGACATACGCACATCTACGGTCACTATTTCGCGCTCGACAATGACGAGTTCCTGCAGGTGATCGGCGCACGCAGCCAAGCGCAAATCGTCGCCTCGCTTCAGGCACCGGCCGGGACGGAGTTCGCCATACGCAGGATTGTGCGCGATGACCTGCGCACCGAACATTGGCAGTTCTTCGACAAGGAGCGGACGGTGATCGGCGAACGCTTCGCCGCAGCAAGCTACGCCCCGACGGCCCGCCCGTGGTATCTCGACGCGCGCCGCGAAAACCGGATGATCATCTCCGGGCCGTATGTTTTCGAGTCCACCGGCACGCCGGGGCTGACGCTATCAACGCCGCTATCCGGTACCAGCGGAACGTTTGGCGTCTTCGGCACCGACATCAACCTTGGCGATCTGAACGACTTCCTGGCCGGTTTGTCGCTGACGCCCAACGCCGCGATCCTGATGCTCGACGAGCAGAATCAAATCCTTGCCTTCAGCGGTCGCGGCGAGTATTTCTCGGCGCTCAATATCCCGCCGCTGACTCCGCTCGGCGCGGTTGATCACCCGCTGCTCAAGCGGCTCGATCGCCGCGACATCGGCCGCGAATCAAGCGTCGTCAGGCTGGACACGGCGGCCTCGACGCCATCCTTCATCGTGACCCGACAGATTGCCAGCCCGACAGCGGATCGGCACTTCAAGGTCATCACCCTTGCATCGATGGACGACTTCACCGCGCCCGTCGTCGACGCCAGAAAGGACGTACTGCTCGTCTGCGGGGCAATCCTCGTGCTTCTGCTGCCCCTGTCGCTCGTCGGTTCGCGTCAGGTCGTCAATGCACTGGCCCTGCTGGCGGAGAATTCCGAACGGATCAAGCGTCTCGACTTCGCCTCCGATCCGGTGAAGCCGGTCTCTTCGCTCTATGAAATCAACACCCTGAGCGACGCCCAGTCGGTGATGCACCGTTCGATCAAGGAACGTACCGACGACCTCAAACTCGCGCAGGAGAAACTGTCGCGCCTCGTCGAAAATGGCATCCTGCTCTCGCTGGAGCACGACCGTCACAAGCTGCTGCGCCACATCCTGTTTGGCAGCCGTGAGATCGCGCACTGCGCCGCGTGCACGCTGTTCCTCAAGACCGAGCGCAACACCCTGGCCTTTTCCATGCGCACCAACGAGGATCAGTTGCCACCGTTCGAGGTTCCGCTGTACGACCCGGTCAGTGGCGAACCGATGCACGGCTTCGTTTCCAGTTACGTCGCCCTGAAGAACGAGTCGATCGTCATCGACGATGTCTATGCCGAGACGCGCTTCGATCTGTCCGGCACCAAGGAATTCAGTGACCAGACCGGTTTCCGCACGGTGTCGATGCTGACGGTGCCGCTGTCGCCGCGCTCGGACGAGGTCGTGGGCGTGCTGCAGTTGATGAACGCGCTGGACCCGGAAACCGGCGCCGTCATTCCCTTCCCGGCCGAGCTGGTCCGTTATGTCGAAGCGCTGGCCGCGCAGTCGGCCGTCGCGCTTGAGAACCACAACCTCCTGGCGGCACAGAAGGAATTGATGGAATCGATGATCAAGATCCTGGCCGGCGCCATCGACGCCAAGAGCGCCTACACCGGCAACCACTGCAAGCGCGTTCCGGAACTGGCGGCAATGCTGGCCGAAGAGGCCGGCAAGGTTAGCGAAGGTCCGCTGGCGGATTTTTGTTTCAAGACCGACGACGAGTGGCGCGAATTCCGTATCGGTGCCTGGCTGCACGATTGCGGCAAGGTGACGACGCCCGAACACGTAATCGACAAGGCCACCAAGCTGGAGACGATCTACAACCGGGTTCATGAAGTGCGTACGCGCTTCGAGGTCCTGCTGCGCGACGCCCGCATCGCGCAACTCGAAGCGATTACCAACGGCGTCCCGGCGGCCGACGCGGAACAAGCGTTCGCGGTACGCAAGAAGCAGCTCATCGACGACTTCGCTTTCATCGCCGAATGCAACATCGGCGGCGAGTTCATGGCGCCCGAGAAGATTGAGCGCCTGAAGAAGATCGCCGGCGAGACCTGGCTGCGCCACTTCGACGACCGCCTCGGGCTGTCGCATGGCGAGT
>JAGNOM010000328.1 GCA_017990155.1 Propionivibrio sp.
AGAATCTGGCGGACGAGCGTTGCCGGCAGCCGAACCTCTTCGCTGAGCCGGTTATGCGCTTCGATGCGCAACGTCTTCTTGTGCGCCTGCGGCATCACCAGCGTCAATACGTCGTCGATATCCTGAGCGCCGAGGTTGCGGCTCTTCAAGCGGGCCTCGACGAGCAGGGCACCGACCGTCTCCTTGATCTGCGTCAGGCCGCGCTCGATCAGATCGATCGTCTTCTTCGTCTGTGGATCAAGTTCGCCGTGGCATTTCAGCGTGTCGATCGCGGTCAGCATGCCACCCAGTGGATTGTTGATCTCGTGCGCCATGCCGGCGGCCAGCTGCCCCAGCGCGGCCAGGCGCTCCGACTGCACGATCTGCTTCTCCATTTCCTCTTTCGTGCGCAGCTCGACGAGCATCTGGTTGTAGACGGTAAACAAGCGCCCCAGCTCGTCGCCGTAGCGGTAGAGCTCGGGATCGATATTGGCCGGAAGACGCTTGCCGATTTCGCCCATGCGTTCGGTCAGCTGCGTCAGCGGGAACGCCAGTCGCCGCCCCCAATACCAGCTGATCGGCAACAGCAGGGCGAGCACCAGCAGGCCCGCCAGCAATCCGCGCCAGGCGATCGCGTAGAAGCGCGGCAGAAAGAAATCCTTGTCGACGACGATGATCAAGGTGCCAAAACGCACCCGGTCATTGGCGATCGGCGTCAGCACGTACAGACGGTTTGAACCGGGCAGATCAATGGTTCGCGTGTCGGGCCGATCCGTTTCGGCGATGTGCTCGGCGACCGCGACAAACTCCGGCCCGAGACTGCGCAGCGGGACGAGCACCGGTGCGAATTTCGGATGCGACGAAACAAAGACGTTCAGATCGGTATCGACGACGACAAGCAGTTCGGCCTTGACCGGCCCGGCGTCCGGCGCTTTGCGCGGCGGCGCGCTGACCGTTTCGAAGGCGTGCCAAGTGTCTTCGTGCAGCATGTCCTGTAGCAGGCTGGGCGCCAGCGCGCGCCCGAGGATTTCCGAGTTCAGGCGCAAGTCATCCCGTAACGCGCCATAGCCGGCGATCATCAGCGTCGACGACACGCCGAGCGCCGAGACGACGATCAGCAGCGCGCCCAGCAGGGGCAGCTTCAGGCGGAAACTGAGATCGAGCAGTTTCATTGGTTGCCAAACGCCCGCTGCAGCCGGACGACCTTGTCGTACAGCCGCGTATCGCCCGGAATGAAGCCGTCGATGTTGAGCCGCTTGAGCAGCGCCACGCCGTCCGGGTCCTTGGCCATCGCCAGCAGCACGGTGCGCATGGCGGCGGTGTCCTGCTTGCCGACCGAGGCGCTGACGACGATCGGCGGGAAACCGAATTCCTCCGACTTCGAGACGATGCGCGTCTGGTTGGTCAGCTCCGGGTCGATGACCGAGAGCGTGTCCCAGACGAAACTGTCGATCGAGCCGCCGTCAGCCAGACCTTTAGTGACGGCCACGATGACCTTGCGATGCGACCAGGTGAAAAACGTCTTGCGGAAGAATTTGTTGGGGTCTCTGCCCGCCTGGCGCAGGAACGAGCGCGGCACCAGATGGCCCGTGTTCGAGTAGGCGTCGGCGTAGGCAAAGACCTTGCCTTCGAGGTCGAGCAGCGACGTGGTCTGCTGGTCGGTGGCCGGCACGATGAAATAGGCGCAATAGTACGGACGACCGCGATAGGTCGGCGTCAGCAGCAGACGTGCATATTTGCGCCGATCGAGGTAGACGTAAGGCACGGTGGACACCCACGCGAAATCGAGTTTTCGCTGCGAGATCAGGTCGATGGTTTCGCGGTAGCTGTCGCGCGAAACGAATTCCACTTTGCGCTGCAGCTTGCGTTCGAGATAAGTGCGCCAATCATCGAGCACGCCGTACTGGTCGTGGACGATGGCCGGCGTTACGCCGAACCGGATCGGGGCCGCCGCCCCGCCAGACTCGGCGGCAACAACGACGCACGCCGAGACGGCGACCGCCAGCAGCAGGCATCGAACAACACGGCGGGTCAAGATAGCAAGCATTCGCGGCCTTCCAATTTCGAGCAAAACGTTACTGAACGGTAACCATGTAATGCCCATCCTCGCGTCCTGTGGCCAAACGGTAACACCGCCGTATCGGGACAGGCGGGATTTCGCACCGAACGCGTGCAACCGTTCCTTCACAGCGAACTCGACGTCATTCAGCGCAAGTTTCATGCCCCGCGAATGAAGCCTTGCTCGACCGGGCCATCGCGCCATTCGTTCGCGCCGGCGCATGACCCATATCACCACGCAGCGACTTGGTTGCACACGGCGGCCGCAGTCGCGACGCACCGATCGCCTTCTTGATGGCATTTCGACTTCAGCGGACCGCCAACAGGCTGCGGACAGCGCGCCCCTGTTACCAATTGGTAACAAATCGGGTTTGCACTGGACCTCTTTCCTCTCATTACGTTCTCGATTCACGCCGAGATCAGCTCAATCCGACGTCCTGGCAGGCCTGGCTCGTTTGTCCGTTCTCGTGGCATGGATATTGCGGAATCCGATTCATCAAAATGGCCGGTCGAGAATCGGCAAAAAACGTGGGGGATCTGATGCGGCCGCTTCTCAATAGGCTACTTGTCATCATCGCAGGCACGCTGCTGGCCGTCGCGGGCTCGAGCGCAGCGTTCGCGCAAGAGAAGGCCAGTGCCCGGATAAGCCCCGAGTTGCTGGAGAAGATCCGGAAGTCGAATAGCGAGTGTTTCGCCTGCCACTCCGAGGAAGGCCTGAAGAACCCGCCACGCCAGGACATGGATCTCGCCAAGTTGCGCTCACTGCAGCACGACCCGAATATGTTCGGCGGGTCCAACCATGGCTTGATGGAATGCAAGCAATGTCACGGCTCGGGCTACAGCGATTTCCCGCACGACGCGGCAGCCAGGGAGACCCTCAGCCCGTGCGAAGAGTGCCACGCCGTCAAGGTCATGCGCGTCGAGAAGCAGTTCGAATCCTCGGTCCATGCCAAGAATCTGAAGGACAAGTTTACCTGCACCACCTGCCATGATCCGCACGCCGATCTGATCGCCTCGAAGCTGATCGATCCGCACAAGATCGTCGCGCAGGACAACCGGATCTGCCTGGACTGCCACGATTCCAACGACAAGTTCGCCCGCTTCGCACCGGACGACGCGACGACGTCGGCGAAGAAAAATCGCCCCGATATCGACGCCATTCATGAATGGCTCCCGAACACACGGCTGCACTGGCAAGCGGTGCGCTGTATCGAGTGCCATACGCCGATGGCCAAGACGCTCTCGCACGAAATCGTCGACAAGGAGAAGGCCGAGAAGAACTGCCTCTCGTGCCACAGCACCGACAGTTCGCTGAAGACCCGCCTTTACCGGCATCTGGTCAAGGAAGAACAACAACGCCTGGGTTTCACCAACAGCGTCATCCTGTCGAACTCGTACGTGCTCGGTGCCACGCGCCACCCTGTGCTCGACACCGTGGTACTCGCCGCTTTCGGCGCGATGATCATTGCCTTGGTGGTGCATGGCATCGCTCGCGGCGTTGCCTATTTCCTCCGCCGGAGAGAGAAAAATGACTAGGCGCCAATACCTGATCGCCCCGTGGATTCGCGTCTGGCACTGGACAAACGCGCTGTTGGTGCTCGTCCTCGGCGTG
>JAGNOM010000068.1 GCA_017990155.1 Propionivibrio sp.
TGGCGCGCCCGAGACGATTCGAACGTCCGACCCTTGCCTTCGGAGGGCAATACTCTATCCAGCTGAGCTACGGGCGCGTGATTTTTCCGGAAAGGGTGCGAAGCATAGCCCGTTTAGTGGGCGGCGTCCATCCTGTCGCGCAAGTGTCGCGAGGAGTGGGGCCAAACGCGGCTATTCGAGCGGCCGTCGGCCCCGTGCTGTTTCGAGGTGCTGGCACAGACGTTCGGCGCCGTCGAGCAGGCGCGGGGTGTGGCGCTGGATGAGTTCGGGCGGGACGAAAAAGAGGTTGTCGCGGGCAACGGCGGTGATTGAGGTCCAGTGCTTCCAGTCGTCGAGCCATTCCGGGCGTGCGGCGTTCATGCCGCTGGCGAGGATGGCTTCCGGGTTGGCGGCGATCACGGCTTCGACGGTCACCGTCGGCGCCATCGTTTCGAGTTGGGCGAAGACGTTTTCGCCGCCGCACAGGCGCACGACGTCAGAGATGATCTGCTTGCCGCCGATCGTCATCAGGGGTTCTTTCCAGATCTGGTAGAAGGTACGCACGGTCGGGCGCGACGAGTAGCGCTTTTGCAGTCCGGCAAGACGTTCACGGAAACGGGTGGCGGCGGCATGGCCGACGCTTTCGGTTCCGGCGAGGATGCCGAGACGCTCGATTTCGCTCGCCACGTCGCCGATCTGGTTGGGCTGAGAGATGTAGACCGGGAAGCCGAGAGCGCGCAGTTTTTCGATGTGCGCTGGCGCGTTGCCGCTCGACCAGCCGATGATCAGATCGGGTTTGAGCGCGGCGATCGCTTCGAGATCGAGGCGCGAATAGCCGCCGACTTTGGGGAGTGCTTTGACCGCTTCCGGGAAGTCGCTGAACTCAACAGTGCCGACGAGCTTGTCGCCCGCCCCCGCAGCAAACACCGTTTCGGCCAGATGCGGTGCTAGCGTGACGATGCGCCGCGCGGGTTGTGCCAGTCGGAGCGTGGCACCGCCGTCATCGACAACCGAAACTGCAGCGAATGCCCATTGGCAAACGGCAACCAGCACGAACGCGGCCAGGGATTTGATCATGCGAACAGTGGCGCCCACTCGGCGAGCGCGGCGGCGAGTCGCTGCCACTGCGCCTCGCCTTCCGGCAGGCCGAAGCGCAGCAAATCGGTTGCGGCGTAATGGCGCGTCAGGATGGCGCGCCGAGCGAAGTGATCGAAGAGTTCATCCGTCTGAGCGGTCTTGACCGTGCAGAACAGTGCCGTGCGGCTGACTTCGCCCAAAGGCGCGAGCATTTCGGCGAGGCGCTGTGAATCGGCCACGAGTTTTGTCCGCGCCGCCACCTGCCACGCCGAATCCTCCAGCGCCTGCTTCGCGACCGCGCGCGAGGGATGCGACACCGGCCACGGGCCGAGGACTTCGCGCAGCCGGTCGAGCTTGTCCTGCGCGCCGAAGAGGAAGCCGACGCGCGCACCAGCGAGCCCGAAGAATTTGCCGAGCGAGCGCAGAACGATCAGGTTTGGCGCTGCATCGCTGCCGGCCAGCGACGCGATGCAGTTTTCCGGCTCCGGATCACCGAAAGCTTCGTCGACGATCAGCCAGCCGCCGCGTTTCTTTAGCTGTTCGGCGGCGTCGAGCAGGGCTTCGCGTGGCAGCGATTGCGCGGTCGGATTGTTCGGATTGCACAACAGCACGTTGGGCGTCATCGCCGCCAGCATGCGCGGCAGGTTCGGCAGGCGGCGTAGCTTGTGGCCGCAACGCTCCCACGCCTGCGGATGTTCTTCGTAAAGCGGCGAGAGACAGGCGACGACGACCGGGCTGAACAGCCCCGGCAGCGCCTGAATCGCGGCCTGCGAGCCGGGCAGCACGAGCAGGCGGTCGTTGCCGTAGTAGGCAGCAGCGGCCGCTTCGAGGCCATCGTTCTCCTCCGGCAGACGGTTCCAGCAGGCGGGGGCGATTGCCTGCACGGGGTAGGCCTGTGGATTGATGCCGGTCGACAGGTCGAGCCAGTCGGCGAGCGGGATGCCGTACTGTTGCGCCGCGCCGCGCAGTCGTCCGCCGTGTTCAAGCATGGGCCCACCCGATGCAGAAAAGGGCGACGAGCCAAAGCACCGTGCTGCGGCGCATGAGCGAAAGCGCACGCCGAATGTCGTCGCCACGAGCCGGACGGCCTTCGCCGAGCACCGGCCGATCTTCGAGCTGGCCGTGATAGATCGCCGGCCCGCCAAGTGCGAGGCCGAGGCTGCCGGCGCCAGCCGACATCACCGGGCCGGCGTTCGGGCTTTCCCACACCGGCGCCTGTTTGCGCCAGCACGCCAGCGCGCGGCGGGTTTCACCGAAGGCAGCGTAGGAGAGCGCGGTCAGGCGCGCCGGGATGAAATTCAAGAGATCGTCGATACGCGCGGCAGCCCAGCCGAAGCGCTGGAAACGCTCGGTCTTGTAGCCCCACATGGCATCCAGCGTGTTGGCCAGCCGGAACAACACCGCACCCGGCCCACCCAGGATGGCGAACCAGAACAGCGCGCCGAACACCGCGTCGTTGCCGTTCTCCAGCGTCGATTCGACGCAGGCCTTGGCGACGCCGGATTCATCGAGTTCGCTCGTATTGCGCGAGACGATCCAGCCGACGTGCTGACGCGCCGCCGGCAGATCGCCCACTGCCAGATCCTTCGCCACGCGTTCGGCATGTTCGGCGAGACTGCGCCCGCCCAGCGCCACATAGAGCAACACGGTGTCGAGCAGCCAACCGAGGAAGTCGTCGCGCCCGACCCAAACCGCCAGCGCCACCCACGGCAGAACAGCAATCGACCAGGCAAGCAGGCCAGACACACGGCGTAACGCGAGCGGCCCGCGATTCAGGATCAACTCGACGGCATCGGCAAATTTGCCAAAACCGACCAGCGGGTGCCAGCGGCGGACTTCGCCAAACAGGCGGTCGAGAACGACACCGGCGAGCGCGGCCAACGGCAACCAGAAGGAATGCGGAACAGTGGAGAGCAATAGATCGGGAGAAAACGGGGCGGACATGAGAAAATCGCCGGCTACGAAGCCAAGAACCCGAGATTCTACGATGAATGCCCCCAAGTACCCCAGCAAAACGCCCAGCCTGATGGTTCAGGGCTGCACATCGGACGCCGGAAAGTCGGTGCTCTGCGCCGCGATCTGCCGCATCCTCGCGCGCCGCGGCCTGCATGTGGCGCCGTTCAAGCCGCAGAACATGGCGCTCAATTCGGCCGTCACCATCGACGGCGGCGAGATCGGCCGCGCCCAGGCGCTGCAGGCGCTGGCAGCTGGCGTGCCGCCGCATATCGACTTCAACCCGATCCTGCTCAAACCCTCCACCGACAAGCGCGCGCAGGTCATCATCCACGGCAAGGCGCACGCCGATCTCAACGCCCGCGACTACCACGAGTACAAGCCGCGCGCGATGAAGGCCGTGCTCGAATCGTGGGATCGCCTGTGCGCCGAATACGACTGCATCGTCGTCGAAGGCGCCGGCAGCCCGGCCGAAATCAACCTGCGCGCGCGCGACATCGCCAACATGGGCTTTGCCGAAGTCGTCGATTGCCCGGTGATCATCGTCGCCGACATCGATCGCGGCGGCGTCTTCGCCCACCTCGTCGGCACGCTCGAACTGCTGTCGCCGACAGAGCAGGCGCGGGTCAAGGGCTTTGTCATCAACCGTTTTCGCGGCGACATCGGCCTGCTCGAATCCGGCCTGACCTGGCTGGAAGAGCGCACCGGCAAGCCGGTCCTCGGCGTGCTGCCCTACCTGCACGGCCTCTACCTCGACGCCGAAGACGCCCTGCCGCGGACGAAGGAAGCCAAGAGCGACGCGAAACTGAAGGTCATCGCCCCGGCCTACCCGCGTATCTCGAACCACAACGACCTCGACCCGCTGCGCTTCCACCCGGACGTCGATTTCACGATTGTCGGCCCGCACGATACGGTGCCGCCGTGCGACCTCATCGTCCTGCCCGGTTCGAAGGCCGTACAGGCCGATCTCAACTGGCTGCGCGAAATGGGCTGGGAAGAAGCGATCCGCCGCCACCTGCGCTACGGCGGCAAGCTGATCGGCATCTGCGGCGGCCTGCAGATGCTCGGCCGGCAACTGCACGACCCGCTCGGGCTGGAAGGCCAGCCGGGCAGCGCGCCGGGGCTGGGATTGATCGATTACGAGACGACGTTGGCGACAGAAAAACGACTGGAGAACGTGACCGGTACGCTCGCACTCCCAGGCTCGCCACCCATCGCTGGCTACCGCATCCACATGGGCGTCACGCACGGCCCGGCGCTGGTGCGTCCATCCACGCAACTCGGCGGATCAGCGGAAGGCGCAATTTCGGAAGACAACCAGATTCTGGCGACCTACTGCCACGGCCTGTTCGACACACCCGAAGCACTCGCCGCGCTGCTGGAATGGGCCGGCCACAAGCCGACGGCGAGCTTCGACCCGAACGAGCGTCGCGAGCGCGACCTCGACCGGCTGGCCGATGCGGTTGAAGAAAGCCTCGATCTGGAGCGTCTGGCCGAATGGCTGCCGCTCAAGGCAAAATCAGCGAACTGAGGAGAAAAATCATGAAATTCAGCTTTGGCGGATTCGTTCTGATCGTTTTCGGCGCGCTCGTGCTGGCGCGCAATCTCGGCTATCTCAACATCAGCATCGCCGAGTTGATCGGCACCTGGTGGCCGCTCGGCCTGATCGTGCTTGGCGCCGGCTTTTTCTTTACGCCCGACGGTAACGACCGCAAACGTTAGATTTGTCGTAGGAGCCCGATTTATCGGGCGAATAGGCGGCTCTTCGATGCAAACACCGTTTATCGCGCAGCGAGCTGCGCCCTGCAGGAAGTACCCTTGGGGTGCGCTCCTACAGAATGAGGAGCTATCTGGCGTCTACTTGAGCTTGACCGGCAGCCCGGCAGCGACCAGCGTCACCGCGTCACACACTGCCGCCACGCGCTGATTGAGCCGCCCCTGCTCGTCAGCAAACAGGCGCGAGACGCGCGCCATCGGCACGATGCCCCAGCCTACTTCGTTGGAAACCATGATCACCCGCCCCGGCAGCTGCGGCAGCGCTTCCACCAGTGCCGCCACTTCGCCCGAAAACAGCGGGCAATCGACCGGCTGACCGGCCTCCGCCTGTTTGGCCGCATCGCCGGCAAAGAGCATGTTCGACAGCCACAGCGTCAGGCAATCGACGAGCAGGCAGACATCGGGTGCGGCGTGTTCCTTGAGGACTTTCGCCAGGTCGAGCGGCGATTCGACGAGCCCCCACGAGGCCGGACGCCGCTCACGATGCAGCTTGATGCGGTGTTCCATTTCGCCGTCGAGTGCCTGCGCCGTCGCCACGTAGATGACGTGCAAACCGCTCTCGATGGCCCGTTTTTCTGCCAGCGTGCTCTTGCCCGAGCGCGCTCCGCCGATGATCAGTTCTTTCATGGCGCGAAGCTTAGCACGAGGGCCGGAGCGTATAATCCTCGCTCTTTTCCCACGCCCGCCGCAAAGAATCCCGCCATGCAGTTCGCTGTTTCTCCGCTCGACGATTCATTGATTTCCGCCCTGCAGCACAAGATCGACAACAAGACGAAGCCGCTTGGTTCGCTCGGTCTGCTCGAAAAAATCGCACTGCAGATCGGACGCATCCAGAACACGCTGTCGCCGACTTTCACCAACCCGCACATGCTCATCTTTGCCGGTGACCACGGCGCGGCAACGGCTGGGATTTCGGCCTATCCGCAGGATGTGAGTTGGCAGATGGTGGAAAACTATCTGAGAGGCGGCGCGGGCGCCAACGTCTTTTCCAATCAGAACGGCATGGCGATGGTCGTCATCGATGCCGGTATCGCACATGAGTTTGGCGAACGCGACGGCTTGATCAACGCCAAGATCGCGCCGACCGGTACGCGCAACTATCTCGTTGAACCGGCGATGACGAGTGAACAGTGTGCAACGGCGCTCGCACGCGGCGCCGGTTTCGTGCGCGACGCGGTGGCGCGCGGCTGCAACGTGATCGGCATGGGCGAGAAGGGCATTGGCAACACCGGGTCGGCGTCGCTCATCACGCACCTGTTGACCGGGGCGCCGCTGATCGAATGCGTCGGTCGCGGCACCGGGCTCGATGATGCCGGACTCGCGCGCAAGCGCGCGCTGATGCAGAAGGCGCTCGACCGCGCGCAACTGCCGGCCAACGCCGACGTGATGACCGTGCTGACGGAATTCGGCGGTTTCGAGATCGTGATGATGGTCGGGGCCTACCTGGCCGCCGCCGAAGCCGGCATCACCATCCTCGGCGACGGCGTCATTGCCACCTCGGCCCTGCTCGCCGCGACGCGCATCGAACCGAAGGTGCGTGATTACGTCGTCTTCTGCCACAAATCGGCCGAAGCGGGTCACATCGTGCAGTTGCAGGCGCTCGGCGCCGAACCGCTGCTCGACATCGGCATGCGCCTGGGCGAAGGCACTGGCGCGATGGTCGCCTACCCGCTGCTGTGCTCGGCACTCGCCTTCATGAACCGGATGGCCAGCTTCGAATCGGCCGGCGTCAGCAAGAACATCCGCTAGGCAGGCATGGCTGCGATGTCCGCCCGCTCTACATTCGCGTCGTTCATCGGGGCCATCCGCTTCTTCACGCGCCTGCGCATTCCCGGACGGCTCGGGCACGACAGCCTCGCGCTCGAACGCGCCATCGGTTTCTTCCCGGCCACCGGCCTGATCGTCGGCGGCCTCGCCGCTGCCGTCTTTGCCGCAGCCATCCTGATCCTGCCCAAGACGCTCGCCGTCGTGTTGGCCATTGGCGTCGCCATCGCGCTCACCGGCGCCATTCACGAAGACGGCTGGAACGATACGGTCGATGGCTTCGGCAGCAGCCTCGACAAGCAGGAAATCCTTTCGATTATGCGCGACTCGCAGGTGCGCGCCGTTGGCGCGGCCGCCCTCATCGCCCTGCTCGTCAGCCGCCTGCTCGCGCTCGTCGAACTCGACCAGGCACTGATCCCGGCGGCGCTCGTCGCCGGTCACGCTGTCTCGCGCTTCTGTGCCACCGTTGTCTTCGCCAAGCTCGACTACGTGCGCGCAGAGGGCAAAGCCAAGCCGTTCAACCAGCGCGTGCGCGACCACGAACTCGCGCTTGCCGCACTGCCGGCGCTGATTCCACTGTTCTTCCTGCCCTTCTGGCCGGTCGTTTTCGCACTCGCCTTTGCCGCTGGCGCCACGTATTGGTTGGCGCGCATGTTCAAGAAGCGCATCGGCGGCTACACCGGCGACTGCCTCGGCGCAACGCAACAATTTGCCGAACTCGCGTTCTACGGTGGGTTACTCTGCCGATTCTCCTGATCGTTCCGGCACAAATCAAAAGCACAAGGTGACCCGATGACCTCGCATACGCCCCGCTTCGAATACCCCCGCGTCCTCTCGATTGCCGGCTCAGACAGCGGCGGCGGCGCGGGCATCCAGGCCGACCTGAAGACAATCGCCGCACTCGGCTGCTTCGGCATGACGGCGATCACGGCGCTGACCGCGCAAAATACCTGCGGCGTGCGCGCCATCCACGGCATACCGCCGCAGATGCTGCGCGACCAGATCGACGCGGTAATCGAGGACATCGGCACCGACGCGGTCAAGATCGGGATGCTGCACGCGCCGGAGATCGTGCGCACCGTCGCCGAAGCGATCGACCGCCATTCGCTGCAAAACGTCGTGTTCGATCCGGTCATGGTCGCCACCAGCGGCGCCGTCCTCATCGAGCAGGACTCGATGGACGTGCTCGTGCGCGAACTCTTCCCGCGCGCAACGCTGATCACGCCGAATCTCGACGAAGCCGGCCTGCTCGTCGGCAAGCCGCTGACCTCGACCGAAGACATGGAGCACGCCGCATTGACGCTGCGTTCGCAAGGCGCCCGCGCGGTGCTGGTCAAAGGTGGACATCTGCCAGGCGAGACAGTCATCGACCTGCTGCTCACCGAAAGCGGCGAGAAGATCTGGATGAAGGCGCCGCGCATTCAAAGTCCGAACACGCACGGCACCGGCTGCACGCTTTCGAGCGCCATCGCCGCGCACCTTGCGCTGGGCGAGTCGCTCGTTGAAGCGGTGCGCGCCGCCCGGCTCTACGTGCGCGATGCCCTGCAAGCCGGCGCGCTGGTGCGTACCGGCAATTGCGGCGGACCGCTCAACCATGCCCATTCGCCGGTCGCCATGCACTTGCGGCCATTGCAGCACCCATGAGCGTTTCAGGCAATTCGCGCCGGAACGCGGGCGTATAATCGCCGTCTTCCCGAACCCGCCTTCCAACCGATTTTTCCATCCTTCCTACCGGACTTACTCATGCTATTCGCCATCGCCTCACCCGGCAGTTCGCTTGATGCCGCGTTGCTCGACAAGATCAACAACAAGACCAAACCGCTCGGTTCGCTCGGGCAGCTGGAACAACTGGCGCTGCAGATCGGCCGCATCCAGAAGACGCTGACGCCGGCGTTGACCAATCCGCAGATCCTCGTCTTTGCCGGCGACCATGGCGCGGCGAAGGCCGGTGTTTCGGCTTTTCCGCAGGACGTCACCTGGCAGATGGTCGAGAACTTCCTGGCCGGCGGTGCCGCGATCAACGTCTTCGCCAGGCACAACGGCCTCGGGCTGCGCGTGATCGATTCCGGCGTCGCGCACGATTTCGGCGCGCGTGACGGCCTGGTCGACGCCAAAGTCGGCCCCGGCACGCGCAACTACATTGAAGAACCGGCGATGGGCGCACACGAATGCGCTGCCGCACTGGTCAAGGGCGCCGAGATCGCGCGCAAGCTGGCCGACGAAGGCTGCAATGTCCTCGGCTTCGGTGAAATGGGCATCGGCAACACCGCCGCCGCCTCGCTCATCACGCACGCACTGACCGGTGTTTCGCTCGAAGACTGCGTCGGGCGCGGCACCGGCCTCGACGACGCCGGCCTCACGCGCAAGCGCGACCTGCTCGCGCAAGCCGTCGCCCGCGCGGCGCTACCGGCCGACGCCGATCCGATGAACGTGCTTGCCGAGTTCGGCGGCTTCGAGATCGTGATGATGGCCGGCGCCATGCTCGGCGCGGCCGAGCGTGGCATGACGCTGCTCATCGACGGCTTTATCGTCACCTCGGCGCTGCTCGCCGCGTCGCGCATCGCACCGTCGATCCGCGAATACTGCGTCTTCTGCCACCGCTCGGCTGAACCGGGCCACCTCGCGCAACTGCAGGATCTCCAGGCCGAGCCGCTGATCGACCTCGGGCTGCGCCTCGGCGAAGGGACCGGCGCCGCGCTCGCCTGGCCGCTGGTCAGCGCCGCGGTCGCCTTCCTCAACGAGATGGCGAGCTTTGCCTCGGCCGGCGTCAGCGAAAAGGGCTGACCTTAAAGCACTGCCTGGCCGTAACCCGTCGGCCAGGCGATTGACGCTGCAAACCCACGAAAGTCTGGGCCATGTCTTCCCGCCACGAACTCGAATACCTCTTCGGCGCCATCCGTTTCTTCACCCGCCTGCCGGTTCCGCACTGGGTCGGGCACAGCAGCGAGGCGCTCGAGCGCTCGATGCGCTACTTCCCGGCGGTCGGTCTGATCGTCGGCTTCATCGGCGCGCTGGTCTTCGCCGTTACCTCGTTCTTCTGGCCGAAAACGCTGGCGGTGCTGGCGTCGATGGCGGCAACGCTCTATGCCACCGGCGCCTTCCACGAGGACGGCTGGAGCGACATGGTCGACGGCTTCGGCGGCGGCTGGGGCAAAGAACGCATCCTGGCGATCATGAAGGACTCGCGGATCGGCAGCTACGGTGCCGTGGCGCTGATCATGGTGCTGCTCACCAAGTTCTGCGCGCTCGTCGAAATCGACCTGCTGATGATCCCGGTGACGCTGATCGCCGGCCACGGCTTCTCGCGCCTGTGCGCCGCGCTGCTGATGAGCCAGCTCGACTACGTGCGCGACGAGGAAGGCAAGTCCAAGCCGCTCGCCACACGCATTGGCCGCGGCGAATTGACCTTCGCGGCGGTCACCGGCAGTCTCCCGCTGTTCCTGCTCGCCCCCAGTCAGTCGATCCCGGCCGTCGTCCTCGCCCTGCTCGCGACGCTCTGGCTCGGCCGCATGTTCAAAAAGCAGATCGGCGGCTATACCGGCGATTGTCTCGGAGCGACGCAGCAGCTGGCCGAGGTCGCCTTCTACTGCGGCATGCTGTGCAAGTTTTCCTGATCCGCCACCCGAAACCGGTGATCGAAACCGGCATCTGCTACGGCCGGCTCGACGTCGACGCGCACGCGCCGCTGACCGTGGCGGACTGCATCAAACCGCTGCTACCCGCAGACGTTCTGGTTTTTTCCAGCCCGCTGCGTCGCGCCCGGCAACTGGCTGAGGCGCTGCATCCATCGCCCGTGATCGACCAACGCCTGTGCGAGATCGACTTCGGTGACTGGGAAGGCCGCGCGTGGGACGACATCGAGCGCGACGCCCTAGACGCCTGGGCCGCCGACGTCACCGGCTTCGTCCCGCCCGGTGGCGAATCGGTCGCCCAACTACAGGAACGCGTGATCGACTTCGCGACCTCGCTGGCAGCGCAACCAGCCGTCGCCCTCGTCGCGCACGCCGGCGTACTGCGCGCGCTCGTCGGCCACTGGCTGCAGCTGCCGGTTGCCGAATGGACGCAACTGCAATTCGACTTCGGCAGCCTGACCACCCTCCACATCGATCACACCAACTGACAGAAAGGCTAGTGTCGTGGTGCACTCTTGATGAGACTGGTGTTCGGCAGCGCGGTCGCCGCAGTTTCTTGTAGGAGCCCGGTTTCACCGGGCGATTGCCCGGGTTGCTTCGTGGAGACGCCTTATCGCGTAGCGAGCTAATGGGATGGTCGCCCCGACCCGAAACGGCATCTGAGTGCCAAAGTGGCGAATGGAAATTCCCACTGACCGAGAGAGGCGACCGAAATGAAGATTACGACAATTGGCATTGACTTGGCAAAGA
>JAGNOM010000069.1 GCA_017990155.1 Propionivibrio sp.
CGCTGTAGACAAGGCCGCACGGCAGCCAGCCCCATAACACCCCGAGCGGGAAAGCCTGAGCCACCGTGCGCGCCGGCAGGAAGCGTTTCGAAAGCGGCTGCAGGCGTCGCCACAGGTGTTGTCCGAGGCGTTCCGAAAAGGCCAGCGCCCGCGTCACGCCCATCAGATACAGGCCAAGCGCGACCAACATCAGGTTAGCCGCCACAAAAAGCGCAATGCGCAGCGGCAACTGCCCGGAAAGAGCCAAACCCGCGCCGCCCACAGCGCCGGCAATCGCACCCGCAGCGCCGTAACTGACAATGCGCCCGAAGTTGTAAGCGAGATGCAGCAGCGGACGTGATCCGGAACCCATCGACAGCGCGCCGACGATGCCGCCGCACATCCCGATACAGTGCGTCCCGCCGAGGAGTCCGATCAGGAACAAGGCAAGGTAGCTGGATTCGGGCATGGAGCGGTCGGCTGGCGGAGAGAAGCCGAGAGTTTAACTCAACTACTCGACAAGACTTGCCGCCTTCCGCTGCGTGGGTTCAGCGAGCGCCTGAACGCACATTTACACCGGTAGACAGCCTGATGAACAGCCGATACAGTCGCAGGCACTTTTCACACGGCGGGAATCGTCGTCAGCACGATCATGCCGCAGCCCGAAATCACCTGAAAGGATTCAACACCATGGGCCTCGACCCCCGACTCGCCAATCTGCTCCCCAAGCAACTGACCCACTTTTGCGAAGGCTTGCGCTATCCCCACGCGTTCATTTTCTCCTTGCCGACCTTCATCCTCGGCCTGCTGTTCTCGCCCTATATTCCCAACGCCGAAGTCGTGCTGACGGTTCTCGGCCTGGCCATGTTCTATTTCTCGAAAGCCCGTTGGGACTAAGCCTTCGCCTCTACCTTCCGCCGCACCATTTCCCCTTTTCGGATTGTTGTCTTTTGACCAAATCCCGAATAGTTTGAAAACAATCATCTATTCGCCAATTGACCCTGCTTCCCCCCGACACCTATACTCGCTTTGTTGTGCTCAAGCTCAGGATCCGGGACATTGTTTCAGGTCGTAGATCGTCTTCCGGGATAAAAACACTCCATCCGGGCTTGATACCACCCGTAAAAAACCTGGGCCGCAAGGTCGTCAGTAAAAAAACAGCCGGGCACAACACCGGAGAATGACCAAAGTGAAAAGTTATCGACGTGCAGCGTCACGGCAAGCGTTTCGCTGCAGGGGGTTTCCAGATTTTCTTTTTTAGAACAGCCAAGGAGCGTTGATGGCAATACGCAATGAACTAGTAGAGGAACTGATCGCACGCCGCGCAGCGGCGAATGCCGGCGGGGGCGTTGAAAAGCAGGAAAAGCGGCGCAAGCGCGGCCTGCTCAACGCCCGTGAACGCATTGACCAACTCTACGACAATGGGTCATTCCAGGAATCCGGAATGCACGTCGATCATGACACGTCCGGCATGGACCACGTGCGCATGCCGGGCGACGGTGTCGTGACCGGCATCGGCAACGTCAACGGCCGACCGGTCGCGGCGTTCTCCCAGGACTTCACCGTTTCTGGCGGCTCCTTGGGCCGCATGCATTCGCAAAAAATCTGCGACATGATGGAAACGGCAGCCAATCTGGGCATCCCGGTGGTTGCCATCAATGATTCGGGCGGCGCGCGCATTCAGGAAGGCGTTCATTCGCTGTCCGGCTACGGCAAGGTCTTCTATCGCAACGTCGAGTTGTCCGGCCTGGTGCCGCAGATCGCCATCATCGCCGGCCCCTGTGCTGGCGGTGCGGCGTACAGCCCGGCGCTGATGGACTTCCTGATCATGACGCGCAAAAGCGCACAGATGTTCATCTGCGGTCCGGAAGTGATCAAGGCCGCCACCGGCCAGGAAGCACCGATCGAGCAGTTCGGCACGGCAGACGCGCACGCTTCGGTCAGCGGCAACATCCATTTCGTGGCTGAAGATGACAAGCACGCGCTGGAAATCACACGCAAGCTGTTGTCCTTCCTGCCGCAAAACAACATGCAGGATCCGCCGCACCACATCCCGAACGACGTCGCGAACTTCGAAGACCCCGGAATGAACGATCTCATTCCCGAAGGCACCAAGAAGCCGCTCGACGTGCGCAAGGTCATCGAGCGTCTCGTCGACGGTGGCGATTTCCTCGAAGTGCAAAAGGAGTTCGCCAAGAACATCCTGATCGGGTTTGCGCGGATCGACGGCATGGTCGTCGGCATTGTCGGCAACCAGCCGATGGTCAAGGCCGGCACGCTCGACGTCGATTCGTCTGACAAAGGCGCGCGCTTCATCCGCTTCTGCAACGCCTACAACATTCCACTCGTCATCCTCGTCGACGTACCGGGCTTCATGCCGGGCCTCGCGCAGGAACGCGGCGGCATCATCCGCCACGGCGCCAAGATGTTGTTTGCATTTGCTGCAGCCACCGTGCCAAAGATCACGGTCATTCTCGGCAAGGCTTATGGCGGTGCTTACCTCGCGATGTGCTCCAAGGACATGGGCGCGGACTTCGTCTACGCCTGGCCGACCGGAGAAATCGCCGTCATGGGTGCCGAAGGCGCCGTCGCCGTGATCTACAAGAAAGAGATTGAATCCGCGGCTGACCCCAAAGCCAAGCAAGCCGAACTCATTGCCCAGTACCGCAAGGAATTCGCCTCGCCTTACCAGGCCGCCGAGCACGGCATGATCACCGACGTCATCATGCCGTCGGAGACGAAAACCAAGCTCTCGCTGGCACTGCGGATTTCACTGACCAAACGGCTGACTCGTCCGCCGAAAAAGCATGGACTGATGCCGCTATGAGGATGAACGACACACTCTCAGCGCTTGCCAAGGGCTTCAAGTACGCGTCAACCGCTATTGGTGCAACCGTCGCCACGTCGGTTGCAGCCGCGGAACCGGCCGTTGGCAAAGGTGGCTTTGGCGAGAACGCTACACTCGGTCAGTTGGTGGAATTCCAGCTGACCGGCTTGATGGTCGTTTTCGTCGTGCTCGGTTCATTGACCATCCTGAGCTATCTGATCGGCTGGATTCTCAAGACGGTCGCTCCGGACCAGTACCACGGCAAGCCCAAGGCAGCTCATCCGCCGGTCGCAGCCAAAACGCCGCCACCGGCGGCTGCAAAGCCGGCCGCCCCGATCGCGCAGGCACAGGCGGTTGCGACCGCGCCTGCCACCATCCATCCAGGGCTCTCCGACGAGCAGTTGATGGCGATTCTGGCCGTTGCCGCCACCGAGGCGCTTGGCCAGGCAGTTAACATCGTCAGCTTCCGTCCACTGGACAGCATGGACTGGACCTGGTCAATACAGGGCCGCGTCCAGCATCACACTTCACATACGCTCTGAGCCAAGGCTCCGGGCAGAAAAACAGATTAGGGAATACACCATGAAAATGCTAAGAATCACGTTGCAAGGCAAAACCTACGAAGTCGGCGTCGAAGTCCTCGATACGGCATCGGGCAGCACGGTTGCAGCCCCCGCCGCCCCCGTCGCAGCTCCGGTTGCTCCCGTCGCTGTTGCCGCGCCGGCACCGGCCGTTGCAGCCCCTGTCGCAGCACCTGCCGCTCCGGCTCCCGCGGTTGCCGGCGGCCATCCGGTCACCAGCCCGATGCCGGGAACGGTCATGAAGATTACGACGGCCGTTGGGCAACACGTCACCAAGGACCAGGAACTCCTGATTCTCGAAGCCATGAAGATGGAATCACCTGTCTATGCGCCCTGCGACGGTACCGTAGCTTCAATCCTGGTCAAGGAAGCGGACGCTGTGGTCGAGGGTCAGGTCCTGGTCCAACTTAGCTGAGGTTCCCATGTCCGGAATCATTGAACAATTCATGTTGATGATGACCCAGTCGACCGGGTTCTCGCTGATCACGGGGGGCATGGTCATCATGTGGGCCGTGTGTGCGGTGCTCTTCTATCTGGCCATCGTCAAACAGTTCGAGCCGCTGCTGCTGCTGCCGATCACCTTCGGCGCACTGCTTGCCAACATCCCGACCCAAGGCGTGCTCAACGAGCCCTTTATCGATGGTTTGATCCATGTGCCGGGTGGCTTGTACTACTACATCTCGCAGGGGATTCACCTCGAGCTGTTCCCGCCCATCATCTTCCTCGGCGTCGGCGCAATGACGGACTTCGGCCCGCTCATCGCCAATCCGCGCACCCTGCTGCTCGGCGCTGCCGCGCAACTCGGTATTTTCATGACCATGTTTGTCGCAGTCATGAGCGGTGTCTTTACACCCGGTGAAGGTGCGTCGATCGGCATCATTGGTGGCGCAGACGGCCCGACGTCGATCTTTACTGCCAACAAGCTGGCGCCTCATCTGATCGGACCGATCGCCGTCGCAGCGTACACCTACATGTCGCTGGTGCCTCTGATCCAACCGCCGATCATGAAGTGGCTGACCACAGACGCTGAACGCAAGATCCGCATGAAGACCTTGCGCCACGTCGGCAAGCTTGAACGCATCGTCTTCGCCCTGGTCGTGATGGTCGTGGTCATCCTCGTTGTTCCGCCGGCCTCGGCGCTGATCGCAATGCTCATGCTCGGCAACATCATGCGTGAATCGGGTGTCGTCGATCGCCTGACCAAGTCGGCTCAGAACGAGATCATCAACATCACGACGATCTTCCTGGGCACGTCGGTCGGTCTGACCATGGGTGCGGAGAACTTCCTGAAAACGACGACGCTGATGATCATCGTGATGGGCGTGATCGCTTTTGCCGTCTCGACCGCCGGTGGGGTGTTGCTGGCCAAGCTGATGAACAAGCTCTCGCCAACCAATCCGATCAATCCTTTAATCGGCTCGGCCGGCGTATCCGCGGTACCAATGGCAGCCCGTGTTTCTCAGGTGGTTGGCGCACAGTACGACAAGCAGAACTTCCTGCTCATGCACGCCATGGGACCGAACGTGGCCGGCGTGATCGGTACGGCGGTTTGTGCCGGTTACTTCATCTCGCGCTTGGGCGGTAGTTGATCATCGCTCGGTCGAACGACTGAGCACTGCACGATACACGGCCCCGACAACTCGTCGGGGCCGTTTTTTTCGTGCGCCCGGCACGGGCGCACTCTTGTGGGTGTAAGTCCCACCGTAAGTTGATCACAGCGAACGAAGCGAAGCGCAACTGCATGAGGGCGACCGAGTGTGAGAAGGAAGCGTGGAGCGAAGCTGCGAGCCGATGAACACCTCGGCCCCCCCTTGAGGGGGAAGAACCGGATAGAAGGCACTGCCGAGCAGGGCGAGTGGGCACGAAACCACGAAGCTCTCGTGATCAAGGCGAGGTGGTGTAGATCCGGCGGTTGTGCAGCGAAGGAGTGCGTTCTTACCTGGGGAGATCTCGCCTCATGGCTGAAAGGCCGACGTGGAGACACGGAGCGAGAAGTCAGCCGAGGCCGTAGTAGCTACCGGCAAGGGGCGAAGGGCCGAACGAGGAGAAGTGTTCGAGACCCTGTTGATGTTGAACGCAACGCGTCAGATGCCTGCGAGAGCGGAGCGGATGGGCGTAGTGCACGGTGAAGCCGGGCGCGATCCTATGAGCGACGAAGCGGCCAGCCCGCGACGGGACACCGAGAACACAGGGTCAGCGCTGCTGCAAGCGGCGTTGACGAGAGAGAACCTGCGGCAAGCGTGGAAACGAGTCAAAGCCAACAAAGGGGCAGCGGGCGTAGACGGACTGGACATAGAACAGACCGGACGCCAGCTTGTCACGGCGTGGCCAAAGATTCGTGACCAACTGCTACAGGGGAAGTACCGGCCGAGTCCGGTACGACGAGTAACGATCCCGAAGCCGGACGGCGGCGAGCGCGAGCTTGGCATCCCGACGGTCACGGATCGGCTGATCCAGCAAGCACTGCTGCAAATGCTGCAACCGCTGCTTGACCCCACCTTCAGCGAACACAGCTACGGTTTTCGGCCGGGACGACGGGCCCACGACGCGATTCTAGCGGCGCAAGCCTACGTCCAATCCGGTCGGAAGATGGTGGTTGATGTCGATCTGGAGAAATTCTTCGATCGCGTCAATCACGACATCCTCATCGACCGCCTACGGAAACGCATCGACGACGCCGGGATCATTCGGCTGATACGGGCGTATCTCAACAGCGGCATCATGAATGGGGGCGTGGTGCTGGAGCGGTATCAGGGCACGCCGCAAGGTGGGCCGCTGTCACCGCTACTGGCCAACGTGATGCTGGACGAGGTGGATAAAGTGCTGGAGAAGCACGGCCATTGCTTTGCGCGCTATGCCGACGACTGCAACGTCTATGTGCGCAGCCGGAAAGCCGGCGAGCGGGTGATGGCGCTCTTGCGCAAGTGTTACGCCAAGCTACGACTCAAGGTCAATGAGGCCAAGAGTGCGGTGGCGAGCGTAAAGGGAAGGAAGTTTCTGGGCTACAGCTTCTGGTTTGCCAAGGAGGGCGTGAAACGCAAGGTGGCGGCCAAGCCGATGGCGACGTTCAAGCAACGGATCAGGCAACTGACCCGGCGCACGGGCGGACGCAGCATGGCGGAAGTCATCGAGCGATTGAAACCTTACCTGCTGGGATGGAAAGCCTACTTTGGGCTGGCGCAGACACCGAGAGTCTGGCGATCGCTGGATGAATGGCTACGGCACCGGCTCAGGGCAATTCAGCTCAGGCATTGGCGGCGAGGTAGCACGATCTACCGGGAACTGACCCACCTCGGTGCGGCCGAACCGGTCGCCGAGCGGGTGGCGCAGAATGCTCGTTGCTGGTGGAGAAACAGCGATGGTGACATCAAACGGGTGCTGACCATTGCCTACTTCGACAAACTCGGCGTACCCCGTCTCTCATAACCTCAACTTCTCGAACCGCCCGGTGCGGACCCGCATGCCGGGTGGTGTGGCAGGGGCGCGGCTGATATTGGTCGCACCCTATGCCGATGTCCGAACTACGCGAACAACCCGGCGAACGTGACTGCCAGGGAAAGCATCTGATCGTCAGGAAACTTCATCAATCCAGGCTTGCTGGATGGCTTCCAGAATTTTCTCGCCACAATGACTCGCGTTATCTTCAAAACCCGGCAAGGCGAGCACCCAGTTCATCAAATCGACGAAGTTGATCTTCAGCGGATCAACGTCGGGATGCGCTTCGGCGAGTTCGATGGCGAGATCGTTGATATCGGTCCATTTCATTCCGGAACCTCCTGTGGTCAATGCTTGCCTTCGCGGGTCATATTGATCGAGTAACGCGGAATCTCGATCACCAGCGGTGTTTCGGTCACCATTGCCTGACACGAAAGCCGGGAGTTGGGTTCAAGACCCCATGCCTTGTCGAGCAGATCGTCCTCGACCTCGTCGGAGGCCTCTAAAGCGTTGAAACCCTCGCGGACGACGACATGGCAGGTGGTACAGGCGCAGGACATTTCACAGGCATGCTCGATCGCAATGCCGTTTTCGAGCAGATTCTGGCAAATGGACTCGCCTTCTCTGGCCTCGATCACCGCGCCATCGGGGCAAAGTTCAACGTGCGGCAGCACAATGATCTGCGTCATACCGTCTCTCCCACGTTCTGCGAGGAATCACCCGCCGCCTCAAGCACATCAATGCTCTTTCCGGCGAACGCGCGGCGGATCGACTTGTCCATGCGCCTGGCCGCGAAATCGCGGGTTGCGGCCTCTAGTTCGTCCATCGCCAGCGAGATGTCGCGACGATTCTCGCCGAGTGCAATCGCCTGCAAGCTGACGATTGCCGCCTCGACTTTCGCGAATTGTTCGCTTGTGAGCAGTTCGCCGTCGCTCTTCATTGCTGATTGCACCGCCTCGATCAATCGCTGCGCTTCGACCTGAGCCTCTTTCAGCGCACGCCGCAAAGCGTCGTCCTTGGTATGCGACATCGAATCCTTGAGCATGTTGGCGACTTCGTCATCGGACAACCCGTACGACGGCTTGACCGTGATGTGCGCCTCTACGCCCGAGGTCTGCTCGCGCGCCGAGACCGAAAGCAAACCGTCGGCGTCGACCTGGAAGGTCACGCGGATACGCGCCGCGCCGGCAACCATCGGTGGAATGCCGCGCAGTTCGAAACGCCCCAGTGAGCGGCAGTCGCTAACCAGTTCGCGCTCGCCCTGAACGACGTGCACGGCCAGTGCCGTCTGGCCGTCACGGAAGGTGGTGAACTCCTGCGCGCGCGCCACCGGAATCGTCGAATTGCGCGGGATGATCTTTTCGACCAGCCCGCCCATCGTCTCAAGGCCCAGCGACAGCGGAATCACGTCGAGCAGCAGCCAGTCGTCGCCGGGCGCGCGATTGCCAGCCAGGAGATTGGCTTGCGTCGCCGCACCGAGCGCAACCACTTTGTCCGGGTCAAGATTGTTGAGCGGCTCCTGCTTGAAGAACTCGCCGACCGCACGCTGAATCTGCGGCATGCGTGTTGCGCCGCCGACCATCACCACGCCCTTGACGTCGGTCACCGACAAACCGGCGTCGCGCAATGCCTTCTTGACCGGCTGAATTGTCTTCGCCACCAGCGTCCGTGAAATCTCGGTGAAGATTTCGGTCGTCAATTTGAGATCGACCATCTCGCCGCTGCCAAGGCGTGCCTGAATCGGCGCCACGCCGTGCGAGGTCAGATACTCTTTGGCTTCGCGCGCGGAGGTCAACAACAGGCGAGCATCCTCGATCGACAGCGGCCTGAGTTTCGCGGCCTCAAGAATCCAGCAGAAGATGCGCTGATCGAAGTCGTCACCACCGAGCGCAGAATCGCCGCCCGTGGACAGCACTTCAAAAACACCGCGCGACAAATTCAGGATCGAAATATCGAAGGTGCCGCCGCCCAGATCGTACACCGCATAGACGCCTTCGGCCGCGTTGTCGAGTCCATAAGCGATCGCCGCCGCGGTCGGTTCGTTGAGCAGGCGCAGGACCGACAGACCGGCGAGCTTGGCCGCATCCTTGGTCGCCTGACGCTGGGCGTCGTCAAAGTACGCCGGTACCGTAATCACGGCGCCGACGAGCGCACCACCGAGCGATGCTTCGGCCCGCAGCCGCAGTACGCGCAGAATATCCGCCGAAACCTCGACCGGACTTTTCGTCCCGGCCGCCGTGCGCAAACGCACCATCCCGGCCGTATCTTCAAAGTCGTAAGGCAGCGACTCGCGATGCGCGATGTCCTTCAGGCCGCGGCCCATGAAGCGTTTGACCGACGCCACCGTGTTGCGCGGATCCTGCGCCTGCTGCGCCTTGGCCTCGTAGCCAACGATGGGTTCCTCGTCCGCCCGATAGCGCACGACCGAAGGCAGCAACGGGCGACCGAACTCGTCGCTGATGACCACTGAAAGGCCGCTCCGGACCGTGGCGACGAGCGAGTTCGTCGTACCGAGATCGATGCCGACCGCGAGTTTGTGCTGGTGGGGAGCGGCGGATTCGCCGGGCTCTGCAATCTGCAAAAGTGCCATGAAGATCCTGGTTTTTGGTATTTGTTTGCGTTGTACTGGCTTGATCAATTCAGCAGCGCGGACTACTCGTCCAGCGCCGCCATGGCGTCGTCAATCTCGAACAACAGCTTGTCGAGAAACATCAGCCGCCGCACGCGATCGGCAGCAAGCGCATAGTCCTCGTCGTCCAGCGAGCAGGCCAACTGCTCGTAGCGATCGTTCATGCGCTGTTTGACGCGATGATGAAGCTGCTCCAATTCGTCCAGATCGCGGGCCACCCGGGCCTCCGCGACCGCTTCGCGCCACTCCATCTGCTCCATGAGGAATTCGGGCGGCATGGCGGTGTTGCTATGACCATCCACGGCATGACCCGCAAGCGAGAGCAGGTACTGCGCCCTCGGCAACGGTTTCTTGAGCGTCTGGTACGCCTCATTCACGCGCGTCGCCCATTGCATCGAGAGGCGCCGTTCGCTATCCCCGGCCTGCGTAAACCGATCGGGATGAACCTCCGACTGGATCTCCCGATAACGCTTGTCCAGCGCGAGCGGGTCAAGGCGGTAAGAACGCTGCAGCCCGAAGAAGGAGAAGTGATCGGCGTTGAAATCCATCATTTACCGGCGCATCGGCGCTCGGCCTCAAGCAAATGCGGGCGCAACGCACCCGCTCAGACAACGAATCCTAGACAGAGAAACTCTCACCACAACCGCACGCGTCCTTGACGTTCGGATTGTTGAACTTGAAGCCTTCGCTCAAGCCTTCGCGCGCGTAGTCAAGTTCCGTCCCGTCGAGATAGGGAAGGCTCTTGGCGTCGATCAGCACCTTGACACCATGCGATTCGAATTCAACGTCATCCGGCTCGACCGCGTCAACGAACTCAAGTTTGTAGGCAACACCCGAGCAACCGCTGGTGCGCACACCAAGGCGCAGGCCAATGCCTTTGCCGCGCTTGGCCATGTAACTGGCAACGTGTTTGGCCGCTTTTTCCGAAAGCGTAACTGCCATCGTCAATTCTCCTAAATTCCGGTTCTCGTAGAAATTACTCGCCGCGCTGCTTCTTGTAGTCGGCCACCGCAGCCTTGATCGCATCTTCCGCCAGGATCGAACAGTGGATCTTGACCGGCGGCAGGGCCAATTCCTCGGCGATCTGCGTGTTCTTGATCTCAAGCGCCTGGTCGATGGTCTTGCCCTTGACCCACTCGGTGACGAGCGAGGACGAAGCGATCGCCGATCCGCAACCGTAGGTCTTGAACTTGGCATCCTCGATGATGCCATCCTTGCCGACCTTGATCTGAAGCTTCATCACGTCGCCGCACGCCGGCGCGCCGACCATGCCGGTTGCGATCCCTGCTTCTTCCTTGCCGAATGAACCGACGTTACGCGGGTTTTCGTAGTGATCCAGTACTTTTTCGCTGTATGCCATGATTGCTTACTCCAGTAAATTCAACTCAGTGCGCGGCCCACTGGACCGTGCTCAGATCGACGCCTTCCTGCACCATTTCCCACAAGGGCGAGAGTTCG
>JAGNOM010000070.1 GCA_017990155.1 Propionivibrio sp.
TTGAGGCTCTGCCGATCATCCAGCGTATTGGCTTCTTCTTCTCTGATAATTCCCTTTTCAATCGCCTTGGCGCGGATTCGCTCAGGACTCATGCCGCGACCGTCATCGGCGATGATCAGCACGATGTGATCGCCCTCCTGGCGTGCCTCAAGCCGAACGATACTCTTCACCGGCTTGCCAGCAGCGAGGCGCTCTTCCGGTGATTCGACACCATGGTCGACCGCATTCCGCACCAAGTGAACCAGCGGGTCGGCCAGATCCTCGATCATCGTCTTGTCGACCTCGGTCTCTTCCCCGACCAGCGCCAATTCCACATCCTTGCCGAGTTGACGCGCGAGGTCGCGCGCAATTCGTGGATATTTCTGGAACAAACGTCCAATCGGCTGCATCCGGGTCTTCATCACGGAGTTCTGCAGATCCGAAACGAGAAGATCGAGCTGGCTCACCGCCTGATCGAGTGCATGCAAGGTATCGGAATCATTTCTGCCGGCGAGAATGTCCGCACGCAGGCTGGTCAGGCGATTCTTGGTCAGTCCGATTTCGCCCGAGAGATTGAGCACCTGATCCAGGCGCGCCGTATCCACGCGAATCGTCGATTCACGCGCAGCGGCCTTCTCCTCCATGCGCCGACCGGACGAGACCCCAGAGACCGCCACACCTGGTTTATCCGACGAACGCCGCCCCTCGGGCGGGAAGTGCGGAGTCACTTGGGCTGGCGCAATCACGGTTCCACTCACTGGCGACGGAGTCGCAACCGCATTCGTCGATACGCTGGCCGAATCCTGTCCGGTAACCGCTTTGTGCAGAGCCGCCCAATCTGGGCCTTCATCGTCACCATTGGCTACAGGCGACTCGGTCGAGCTGGCCGCATCATCCCCACCGGGCGAATCAGCAACCGCATCGGCGTCGGCCGACGCCGGATCGTCCACACCCTGACCGTCAAGGGCCGAGCGCAAGGCGCCGATGACCTCCGCAGGCGCCGCTCGCGGCTGCGTGGCCTGCGATAGCTCTCCGAACATGTTTCGGACACTCTGGGTCGCGGCCATGATGGTGTCCATCAGGTCCGTCGTGAGCTTCATTTCCGCATTGCGCAACTTGTCGAACAAATTCTCGGTCAAGTGGCAAAGCGTCACCAGCTCGGTGGCATTCAGGAAACCCGCCCCACCCTTGATCGTGTGAAATCCCCGAAAGATGTCGTTCAACAAACTGCGATCATCAGGCATTCGCTCAAGATCAACGAGCTTGTTGTCTACGTCTGACAGAAGGTCACTGGCTTCCTGCAGAAAATCCTGCAGCAGGTCTTCCATTCCGGAAAAATCACTCATGTTGCCCTCCTAGAACCCCAGGCTATCAAGCAGTTCATCAACCTGCTGCTGACTTCCAACGACATCAGTACGCCCTTCGGCATTGATTACCGGACCGTTGAGCAGTGTTTGGACCGATTCCGTGCGCTTCTCGCCCGGCATGGTTTCGATGAGCAGACCCATCAATTGCGATTCGAGATCCTGCGCAAGACCAACGACTTTCTTGATGACCTGACCCGTCAGATCCTGAAAGTCCTGCGCCATCATGATCTCCATCAGTTGCTCTTTTGTCGCAGACGTCCTCTGCGGCACTGCATTCTTGAGATACGAGCGCGTTTCCGCCGCGAGCAGCTTGAACTCTTCGATGCTGAGCTTGTTTGCATACAGCGCATCCCACTTTGCCAGCAACAACGCTGCGCCCTCTTCCAATTCCTCTTGTAGCGGATTGGCGATGTCGGTCGCGTTAAGAACTTTGCACGCGGCCTGCTCGGTCAGGTTGGCGATATAAGCAAGCCTGTCCCGCGCATCCGGAATCGCGGTCACGGTCTTTTCGATCAGTTTGTCGTACCCCAAGGCACCCAAGGTATCGTGGAGTTGCCGTGCCATGAGGCCAACCTGCTTGAAGACCTTGCCCTGCGACGGCCACGCGTCCGACTCTGCGTTCTCTCCGGTATCTGCGGACGCAGGCGCGTCACTTCCAAGTCGTTTCTGCGCAATCGAATCGAACAGATCCTGAAGGTCTTTCGAGTCTTCGGTAGCGCCATCGCTCTCGCGCGCCTGCTGCATCAGCGAAGGTTTAGGCGGAGCAGCAGGCGTCGGGTCCGGCGCGACGACCGGCGCCTTCACGCCACTCGCGATGCTGTCAAACAAAGCCTCGAGTTCACTGGAATCGCCAGATGTGTTCGCGTTGCTCATCTTAGGCACCCATTTTGTCGAATATTTTCTGCAACTTCTCAGCCAGCGTTGCCGCCGTAAAAGGTTTGACGATGTAGCCGTTGGCGCCTGCCTGCGCAGCCGCGATGATGTTCTCTTTCTTGGCCTCGGCGGTAATCATCATCACCGGCAGGTGGGACAGTGAAGGCGTTGCGCGAATCGCCTGAAGGAGTTGCAAGCCGTCCATGTTCGGCATATTCCAATCCGTCACGACAAACTCGAACCCGCCGGCTTGTAATTTCTGCAAGGCGATTGCGCCGTCCTCTGCTTCGTCGACGTTGGTGAAACCCAACTCTTTCAGCAGGTTTCTGACAATACGACGCATCGTCGAAAAATCGTCAACAATCAGAATTCGCAACTTCGGATCAGCCATTCTCTACTCCAGGATTCTATTTAGCGCTCAAGCATCGGGCGCAGTGTATCTGCCAGCACTTCGGCATCAAACTTGGCAACATAGGCATCGACGCCGACCGCCTGCCCCATCGCCCTGTTGGCTTCGGAGGACAGCGACGAGTGCATGACGACGGGGATGCCATCAAACCGCGAATCGCTCTTGATGTGCTTCGTCAGAACATAGCCGTCCATCTCGGGCATCTCGGCATCAACGAGGATCAGTCGTACTTCATTGCGTAGCGCAGAATCGATCTGCTGTGCGTGTGCAGCCAAACCCTGTAGCCGACTCCACGCTTCTGCGCCATTGGTCGCATGCTTGTGCTTCACGCCAAGCTTGTCGAAGACCTCGGCGATCTTGCGGCGGGCAACCACTGAATCATCGGCAAAAAACACGCTCGTTTCTTCCTGCACCTGAGCCGCCGGAATATCGACAATGATCGCCTCGCCGAAGGCGTTTGCCAGGATCTGCTCGACGTCGAGAAGCGAAACCAGCGTCCCGTTCTCCAGCTCGGTAATTGCTGTAATCAGCCCTTGGTTCGAGGAGAGAACACTTTCCGGCGCCCGCACCTTCTCCCAGTCGACGCGAATGATGCGATCGACTTCATGGACGAGGAAACCCAGGGTCCGCTTGGAATACTCGGCGACCATCATGGTCTTGCCGCGCTCGATCGGCTCGTCCTTGTGCTCGAGAAAATTCACCAGAGAAAGAACCGGAATCACGTTGCCACGCAGCGAAACCAAACCTTCGACGCCTCGCGGCATGTTGGGCGTCTTCGTGATATGGGGGGTACGCCCCACCTCGCGAACCTTGAATACATTGATTCCAAAAGTCTCACGCGTTCCCAGCGAGAAGAGCAGGATCTCCATCTTGTTGGAGCCGGCAAGGCGGGTTCTCGCATCAACGCTATCGAGCAGATTCTTTTTTTCAACCAAATCCATTGTCATCGTCATACTCCTGCTGAATCGCTGCTTCAGGAAGCCGGCCGAACCACGGGAACCGATCCCAGCAGTCGTCGCGTCAATGTCTCTGACAGTTTCTGCGCCTCGAATTTAGGCACGTACTCATCAACGCCGACCGATTTTCCGAGTTGCTGATTGGACATCCCCGACAACGAAGAATGCATGATGACCGGAACCCCGGCAAACCGCGGATCGGTCTTGATCTTCTTGGTCAGTATGTAACCGTCCATTTCGGGCATTTCAACGTCGGTCAGAACCAGACTGACGAGATCAGTAATGTTCTGCCCTGAAGCTTCTGCGTAGGCCGCAATCTTCTCCAGTTCGTTCCAGGCATCCCGGCCGTTGATCGAACTCACGTATTTCACATGCATGGCATCCAGCGTCCGCATGATCTGTTTGCGCGCCACGATCGAGTCGTCCGCAAAGAAAACGGTCAGCGACGGATCGTTGAGCGGCTTGATGTTTCGATAGACCACTTCGTCGTCGTAATTGGTTGTCTCCGACAGGACTTTCTCTACATCCATCATCATCACGAGTCGGCCATCCGGCAATTCGGTAACCGCCGTCACCAAGCCACCCATCTCGGCGGTCAGCATCTCCGGCGGAACCTTCATCTGGCTCCAGTCGAGCCGCAGAATGGTATCGACGCCTTCCACCAGAAAGCCCTGGGTGTGACCCGCGTACTCGGTAACGATCATGATCGAGCGCGGCGTCTCGGTACCGACGCCGGCATAGCGTGCCAAGTCCACGACCGGCACCAGCGCACCGCGCAGACTGACCATCCCTTCAACCGATGCCGGCATTTCAGGCGCCGAAGTGATCGGCGGCGTGCGCATCACCTCGCGCACCTTGAAGACGTTAATGCCGAAAGTCTCTCTTCGACCGGTGATCGAATTCGTTCCGAGCGAAAACAGCAAAATTTCCAGCTTGTTGGTGCCGGCCAGTTTGGTACGAGCATCAATACTCTTGAGCAGCTCTGACATGCCTGAACTCCCTCTTGGGAAAATAACCCTACGGCTCTATTGATTACATCTTAATCGAACAAGTGGCATTTCACCACAAACGCCCAGGAAAATCGCAAGCGCCGCTACGCCGCGCGAATACTGGAAGTTGCCGACCTTCCTCACTTCATTTCGGAGGTCATTCCAACACGAACAGAAGCGGGATTCCGCGCATGCAATGTTCGGTTTCGGCACGCCCCTCAAACATCGCTGCTGAACAGCGGTGATTGCCTGATCGACGCCGACGGTAATCAGATTCGACCCAGCGACTGCAAAACCCTTCGCGGAAGCTCTTCGAGCGGCGCCACCTCTTCGACCGCGCCAATCAACGCCGCCTCACGCGGCATTCCGTAAACAACACAGCTGGCTTCGTCCTGCCCGAACGTTCTGGCGCCCGCCTGGCGCATCCGCAGAAGGCCGCACGCTCCGTCCTTACCCATCCCGGTGAGGATGACGCCAACAGCGTTTTTTCCGACGATCTCGGCAGCCGAATCGAACAAGACGTCGACCGACGGTCGATGGCGATTCACCGGCGCGGTCTTGAGCAGTTCGGTCAGGTAGCCTGAAGGCGTACGCCTCACCTTCAGATGAGAATGGCCGGGAGCAACATAGACCATGCCGGACTCAAGCACCTCGCCGCCCTTGGCTTCGATCACGTGCGGTTTGCACAAGCCGTTCAAGCGCGCGGCAAACGAACCGGTAAAGGACTCCGGCATATGCTGGACGATGAGGATCGGCACGCAGTCGGAGGGAATACCAAGCAGGAAGGTCTTGACGGCTTCGGTCCCGCCGGTCGAGGCACCGACGAAGACGATTTTTCCGTTTGCCGGCAACGGTCGCGTCGGCGAGAGCTTTTTCGCGGCGTTAGCCTCCATGCGAACGAGCCCCGGGCGCCAGTTGATAAACCGTTTTCCCTTGTGAACGGAAGATATCCGCCGCGTGCAGAAAGCTCTCCGAATGTCCGGCGAAAAGCAGCCCGTTTTCGCTCATCAGCGGCGCAAACCGTTTCAGGATCTTGTACTGCGTCGGCTTATCGAAATAGATCATGACGTTGCGACAGAAAAGCACGTCGAGCGGCCCTCGAATCGCCCAGTTCGGCTCAAGCAGATTGAGGCGCTGAAACGTCACCAGCCGCCTAAGTTCCGGCTTGATCGAGAACGTGCCGCTCTGGGCGCCGGTTCCCTTGACAAAAAAACGGCTGATCCGCTCCGGCGAAATCTTGTCGACGCGGTCGAGCGGATAAACCGCAGCCGAGGCGGTGGCCAGCACATTGGTGTCGAGGTCCGAGGCCACGATGGTGACCGGCACGTTGAAGCTGTTGAATGTCTCGACGACCGTCATGGCGATGCTGTACGGCTCCTCGCCGGTCGAAGCCGCCGAGCACCAGATTTTGATCGGCGACTTCCCTTGCAGTTTTTTCAGATACTCTGAAAGAATTGGAAAATGATGGGGCTCGCGAAAGAAGGACGTGAGATTGGTCGTCAGCGAATTGACGAATTTCTCCCATTCCAGCCGATCGCCGCGCTCAAGCAGCGCCAGGTAATCGCCAAAGGATTTGAGCCGTGTTTCGCGCAGGCGCCGCGCCAGGCGGCTATAGACCATATCCTGCTTGGCGGGCGAGAGCGAGATTCCCGCGTGCTCGTAGATCAGTTTCCGAACCCGTTCGAAATCGGCGTTGGTGAAAACGAACTCGCGCTCACCCGACTCGCGAAAGGAGGTCATTGAACTGAATGGGAATTTCTGTTCCATCGCGGAGCAACTCCAGGTTATTGCGTTGAGCCAATGCGCGAATCCGGAAGGATCGCCGTGCCAGGCTACATCTCGCTCGCAGCCGCCGATTCCGGAGAGAGTGCGTCCGTCTCGGCATCGGCACCGATATCAACGGTCGCGCTCCCATCTTCCTGCAGCATGGCCTCTTCAGTCCGTTTATTGAGAACGACGATGTTGATGCGCCGGTTGCTCGAACTGAGAGGATCGTTCTTGTCGAACAGAACCGTCGACGAGAGGCCGACGACCCGCAGAACCTTGTTTTCATCCATGCCGCCGGCGATCATTTCCCGGCGCGAGGCATTGGCCCGATTGGCTGACAGCTCCCAGTTCGAAAACCCTTTTTCCCCGCCACCGAACTGTGCGGCATCGGTATGCCCGGCGAAACTCACCTTGTTTGGAACCGCATTGAGCGCCTGGCCTATTTCGCGCAGGATCACCTTGGAATACGGTTTCAGCTCGGCGCTGCTCGTATCGAACATCGGTCGATTCTGCTCATCGATGATCTGGATGCGCAGACCCTCGGTCGTCACATCCATCAGCAACTGGTTCTTGAACTGGCGAAGCATCGAATTGCCTTCGATCAGCTTCTCGATACTCTGCTTGAGCTCATTCAGCGTCGCCCGCTCGCGCTTCTCGAACTCCTTGCGCAACTGCTCAGTCCTCGCCTCGCGCACCGTCGCACCGCGCTTCTTCGACTCCACGTCACCATCCTTGACCTGCCCGGAACTGCTGGTCAGAACCTTGCCGCCGCCCTTCAGAATACTGGTCGCATCGCCAGCGCCACTGCCGCCGGACATGCCGACCTTGAGCGGATTCTGGAAAAACTCGGCAATGCCCTTGAGGTCACCGCTAGCCGTCGAGCCGAGCAGCCACATGAGGAGAAAGAAGGCCATCATCGCCGTCACGAAGTCGGCATAGGCCAACTTCCACGCGCCGCCATGATGTCCGCCGGCAACCTTCTTGATGCGCTTGATGACGATGGGGCGTACGTCTTCGCTCATGAACGATCCTTATGCAAAGCCAGAGACGCTTACTTGCCCTTGCGCGCCTTGAGCTCTTCCTCAAGCTCAATGAACGTCGGACGATCACCGGAAAAAAGCACCTTGCGCCCGAACTCGACCGCAACCTGTGGCGCATATCCCGACATCGACGCGAGCAGAACGACCTTGATCACCTGATAGATTTTCGACCCCTCCTGCGTTTTCTGTTCGAGCAGGGAAGCAATCGGCGAAACAAATCCATAGGCAATCAGAATACCGAGAAAGGTTCCAACGAGCGCACCACCAATCATCTTGCCGAGCACGGCCGGCGGTTCGCCAACGGACCCCATGACGTTCACCACGCCCATCACCGCCACGACGATACCGAAAGCCGGCAAGCCATCAGCCACTTTGGCCATGACGTGGCCCGGCACCTCGACCTCGTGGTGATGCGTCTCGATTTCGATATCCATCAGATTCTCGATTTCAAGCGCATTGAGATTGCCGCCAACCATCATGCGCAGATAGTCGGTAATGAACTCCATCACATGATGATCGTGTGCAATCGCCGGGTACTTTCCGAAAATCGGGCTTTCATGCGGATTCTCGACGTCGTTCTCGATCGACATCAGGCCTTCTTTGCGAACTTTGGCCAGCACTTCGAAAAGCATCGCCAAGAGATCGACATAAAGTGTGCGGGTGAACTTCGAGCCCTTGAAGATACTGGGCAAGGCGCCTACGGTCGCCTTGATGACCTTGATATCGTTGCCGGCCACGAAGGCTCCAATCGTCAAACCGACGATGGCGATGTACTCCATCGGCACCCACAAGGCGGCCAGGCTGCCGTGGACCGCGTAGGTTCCAAGGGCTGACGCCAGAATGATGACATAGCCGACGATTAGAAACATTCAACTTCTCCTGTCATTCCGAGCCACGGAATTGTTTCGCCATGAATTCCGGGCATTGTAGCGGGATGGTGCAATGCGGGAAACATGCAGACCGCTGCCCGGCACAGGGCCGGAACGAATCATATAGAATCGAACGCATCTACATAGGCCAATTCTGATGAACTACTGTCCACATTGCGGCGCCAGTGTCGTGTTTCGTACACCACCGGGCGATACGCTCCCGCGCCACGTCTGCACGCGTTGCGAAACGATCCACTACCAGAACCCGAAAGTCGTCGTCGGCAGTATCGTCGAATGGGACGGGAAGATTCTCCTGTGTCGCCGCGCCATCGAGCCGCGCCATGGACTCTGGACGTTGCCGGCCGGATTCATGGAGAACGCCGAATCGACGACGCAGGCGGCGGCACGCGAGACGATGGAAGAAGCCTGCGCCCGCATTGAAGTCGATACGTTGTTCGCGCTCGTAAACATTCCGGGCATCGATCAGGTCCATCTGTTCTATCGCGGAAAGCTGAGAGATTCCGACCACGCCGCCGGCCCGGAAAGCCTTGAAACCGCGCTGTTTCTGGAAGAGGACATCCCCTGGGACGAACTGGCTTTCCGCAGCGTCGAGTATTGCCTCAGGACCTACCTCGCCGACCGCCGTTCGGGGCGCTTTGCATTTCACGAGACCGAGCTGCCGCCGTTATCGGGCTACTGAAGCTCGTCGAGACTGAATTTCACCGGAAACGGAATCTGGAAGTCGCTGCCGCGCATACTTTCCGGCAGCGTCGTGGCGCGTGCCGCCTGCGCCAGCATCGCCACGGCCTGTTCGTCAAGCAGATCGCGGCCGCTTGAGCGGACAAGAACGACCTCCGGCGACGGCAGCGCGGCACGAAAACGGAGCGCGACCTCGGCCGTCCCTTCCCAGCCCTGTTCCCTGGCGAGTGCCGGATAGCGCTTGAAACGGCGCGCGGCCGACGCCAGCGAAACACGATACAGACGCAAGTCATCAGCGCTGACGCCCTCACGCGCGCTTGGCGCGTCTCCAGCCACTGCTGCACCCGCCGCAGTAGCAAGAGGCAGAACCGCCGCCGGAGCGACATCTGTCACATCGGCACGCGGAAAATCGGCTGGAACATCGGCCGAAACGGTTGTCGCTGGCGCAACGACGGGCGACGGCTCGCGAACGGCGATGCGCGGGATTTCCGCCGGCACCCGGCGCGCTTCCGACTTCGGCGGAACCGGCGGCGCCTTCCTCGGCTCGCGTCGAGGTGCCGCTACCGACAACGGAGCTTCTTGCGGCTTGTCGGGCGCACTGGCAATGGTCTTGCGCGGATCAGGCGGTTTCGTCTGCTCGATCACGACCTTCATCGCGATTGCCGGCGCCCCCAGTTCAGGCGGATAGATCCTGACAACATCAAGGAGCAAGGCAGCGTGCACTAACGCGGAAAGCGCCAGCGCCTGAATCAGCCTGCGATGTTCGTGAAAATGCATCGTCGACGGGGGCAAAGCCCGACAGATTGGAGAATCGGGGCCGCGCCGCGATCGCGTCGATCTTCCCTTTGATCGGACAAGAACACGGTTTCGTACCCCTCTGGTTTGGTGGTAAATTCGTTCGGATTGGCTCATCGGGCGGCATTCGGCGCCGACGACCATCAATAACCGCTCGCAGCAAGTCTAGCATCGCCGGCAGATCAAGCCCGACGCGCACGACGTAAGCCCCCCCTACACAGCAGGAGCAAGCACTTGCAGTTCACCGAGATTGATGAAACCGAGGAAAGCGACGAAGAACGCGAACAGTTGATCGCATTGCGCGCCGCAGCGGCCTCACGGAGCACGTGGATCAGCGTAGTCGTCAATCTGGTACTGACGATTGCCCAGATCGTGGTCGGCGTGTTCGCCAAATCGCAGGCCTTGATCGCCGACGGCATCCATTCGCTCTCGGACCTCGTTGCGGACTTCGTCGTGCTCTTCGCCAACCACGAGAGCAAGAAAGCGGCCGACAAGGACCATCCCTACGGCCACTACCGTTTCGAAAACGCGGCGTCGCTCGTTCTCGGCGGCTTGCTGCTGGCCGTCGGGCTGGGAATGCTGTGGTCGGCATTCCGCAAGCTGGAATCGCCGGAAACGGTGCAGCAGGTCCATATCGTCGCGCTGTGGGTCGCCTGTGGTGCGCTGGTGAGCAAGGAATTGCTGTTCCGCTACATGCTGGCGGTCGCCAAGCGCGTCAAGTCGAGCATGCTGATCGCCAATGCCTGGCACGCCCGCTCGGACGCCGCGTCGTCGCTGGTCGTCGGCGCTGGCATCATCGGCAACCTCGCCGGTTACCCCATCCTCGACCCGATCGCCGCGCTGATCGTCGGCTTCATGGTCAGCCGCATGGGGTGGGAATTCGGCTGGGACGCGCTGCACGACCTGATGGACCGCTCGGCCGACGACGAAGAAGTCCAGCGCATTCGCCAGACGATTCTGGAAACACCCGGCGTCCTCGGCGCACACGATCTGCGCACGCGAAAAATGGGCGACATGATCGTTGTCGATGCGCACATCGAGGTCGACGCTTCGCAGACTGTCGAAGCCGGCCACGACATCGCAGTCAACGTCCGGCAGCGTGTCTTGAAGCGCCATCGCGTGCTCAACCTGATGGCACACGTCGA
>JAGNOM010000329.1 GCA_017990155.1 Propionivibrio sp.
ATCGACGGCGCCGGGCCGATGCGCTTCTTCAAGGACGTGCTGCTGCCGCTCTCGGCAACGAGCATCGCCGCGCTGTTCGTCATCCAGTTCATCTACGGCTGGAATCAATACCTGTGGCCGCTGCTGATGACGACCGACGAAAGCATGTACCCGGTGGTGATGGGCATCAAGCGGCTGATTGGCGGCGAGTCCTATACCGAGTGGAACGTCGTCATGGCGACAGCGGTGCTGGCGATGCTGCCCCCGGCGGTGGTCGTCATGCTGATGCAGAAATGGTTCGTCAAGGGCCTGGTCGATACCGAAAAGTAGGGCGACCGGCCACCTGTCGAGAATCGAAAATGTAACCGACGACTTACCTACCGTTCGTGGTGAGCTTGTCCCCCAGGGGGATTTCCTTCGGGGCATCGAACCACGAACGTGCTCCAGGGCGAGAACATCCTGCCCTTCGACAGGCTCAGGGCGAACGGTAGTAGAAAGCTGGCAGTTACTTTCACAACTCCAATACAACAAGAAATCGACCACAAGACTATGGCCTCAATCTCACTGCGCAACGTCATCAAGATCTACAACAGCGGTAAGAACGCCAACCAGGTGATCCACGGAGTCGATGCCGAAATCGCCGACGGTGAATTCGTTGTCGTCGTCGGACCGTCGGGCTGCGGAAAATCGACGCTGCTGCGCATGGTCGCCGGACTGGAAGAAATCAGCGGCGGCGAAATCTCCATCGGCTCACGCGTTGTGAACGATCTGGAACCGGCCGACCGCGACATCGCGATGGTCTTCCAGAACTACGCGCTCTACCCGCACATGAACGTCTTCGAGAACATGGCCTACGGCCTCAAGATCGCCAAGGTGCCGCTGGACGAGATCAAGGCGCGCGTCGACAAAGCGGCAAAGATTCTCGAACTCGCACCCTACCTGCAGCGCAAGCCGCGCGAGCTTTCCGGCGGGCAACGCCAGCGCGTTGCGATGGGGCGCGCCATCGTGCGCCAACCGCAGGTCTTCCTGTTCGACGAGCCGCTCTCTAACCTCGACGCCAAATTGCGCGCCAACACGCGGCTGGAAATCCAGAAGCTGCACCGCGACTTGGGCATCACCTCGCTCTTCGTCACGCACGATCAGGTCGAAGCGATGACGCTGGCGCAGCGCATGATCGTCATGAACGCCGGCGTCATGGAACAGTTCGGCACGCCGGAAGAAGTCTACACGCGCCCGGCAACGACCTTTGTCGCCAGCTTCATCGGCTCGCCGCCCATGAACCTCCTGAAGAATGCGCCCGACGCCAAGCCGGGAACTATCACCGGCATTCGCCCCGAGCACCTCGATATCACCGACACCGGCTGGGGCTTACGCGTCGACGCCCTTGAAATGCTCGGCGCCGAGCGACTCGTCTACGGCCGCTGGCTGCACGGCGCCGGTGACGAAGTGGTCATCATCCGCTGCGACGAAGACCACCCGGCGCCCAAACTCGGCAGCACCATCCACGTCACGCCGCGCGCCGATCGTTTGCACTCGTTTGACGCGGCGACGGGGCGGCGCTTGTAGGCGGCGAGGATAGTCGTCTGTTTCCGTCGCGCCTCGCGCTTTCCTGATTCTCTCTGAGACGTCCAGATAAGCAAAAGCCGCATGGTTAGCGGCTTTTGCTTTGGCGATGCGACGTCCTGCTACATCATTCCAGGTTTTGGATCTGCTCCCTCATCTGCTCGATCAGCAGCTTGAGTTCCATCGCCGTTTGCGACACTTCGGTGACGACCGACTTGGAGCCGAGCGTGTTGGCTTCGCGGTTCAGTTCCTGCATCAGGAAATCGAGGCGTTTGCCGCTGGCGCCGCCGGCCTTGAGTACGCGTTCGACCTCATCCAGATGCGTCGATAGCCGCGCCAGTTCTTCGGCGACGTCGATACGGACGGCGAAGACGGCGACTTCCTGACGGATTCTTTCGTCATCCGCGCTGCCGATGGCGTCGACCAGGCGCTGCTTGAGCTTGTCCTGGAAGGCTTGTTGCGCGGCCGGAATGCGCGGCGCGACGTCGCGCACCAGGTCGCGCATGCGTGCCACGCGTTCGAGGATGACTGCAGCCAGCTTCTCGCCTTCGCGCGCACGGCTGGCACTGAAGTCTTCCAGCGCATCCTTGGCCAGCGCCATGCAGGAGGGCACCAGTGCGTCGATGTCGAGCGAGTCGTCGCCGAACATGCCGGGCCAGCGCAGGACTTCATGGACGGTCAGCGGCGCGGCCTGTGCAAGCTCGCCGAGCACCTGGTCCTCGAACGACTTGAGCCGCTCGAGCAGATCCGAATTGATCGTTTGCGGTTGCGAACGTGGAGTGGCGGCGGCGAAGCTGACGCGGCATTCGAGTTTGCCGCGCGTGAGGCGCGCACTGAACAGTTCGCGCAGCGCCGGTTCGACGACGCGCAGTTCTTCGCAGATCCTGAACTGGAAGTCGAGATAGCGCGAGTTGACGCTCTTCAATTCGATGTGCAGTGCGCCGCGTTCGACGTCAAGAGTCCGCGCGGCATAGCCGGTCATGCTGTAAATCATGGAGATTCCGAAAAAAGGATGGGTGACCGGCGTTCGGCTTTACACTCCCCCGTCAAAGCCCGAAAATGGCCGGAAAAACCACATGATAGCTTCGATATAGATGGCGCAACAAGCAAACCACGCTCTGCCTCCCGGCTACCAACTCGACGAGTACCGCATTGAGCATCAGCTTTCCCTGGGCGGTTTTTCGATCGTCTATCTGGCCTCCGACGCGAGCAAACGCTTTGTCGCGATCAAGGAATACCTACCCAACAGCCTCGCCCTGCGCGGCGAGGGCGCCGTCAAGCCAGTGATTTCGGAAGAGCACATGCCGGCTTTCCGCTACGGCATGAAGTGTTTCTTCGAGGAGGGCCGGGCGCTGGCCAAGCTCTCGCATCCGAACGTGATCCGCGTGTTGAATTTCTTCCGCTCGAACGACACCGTTTATATGGTGATGGAATACGAGCAGGGGCGAACCTTGCAGGAGTTCATCCAGAAGAACCGCGCCGTCGTCACCGAGAACTTTCTGCGCAACGTCTTCACCAAGCTGCTCAACGGCTTGCGCGAAGTGCACTCGCACAAGCTGTTGCATCTCGACCTGAAGCCTTCGAACATCTACATGCGCAACGACACGATGCCGGTGCTGATCGACTTCGGCGCGGCGCGGCAAACGCTCGCCAGCGACACGCCGATGCTCAAGCCGATGTACACACCGGGCTTCGCCTCGCCGGAACACTACACCCAGCGCGAGTTGCTCGGACCGTGGAGCGACATCTACAGCGTCGGCGCGTCGATGTACGCGACCATCGCCGGCGCCGCGCCGCAAGCGGCCGACAGTCGTGTGGAGAAGGATCGCCTGATCCCCGCGATGGTGCGCTGGGAGGGCCAGTACTCGGACCAGTTGCTGGAGACGATCGACTGGTGCCTGTGCTTGAATCACATGTACCGTCCGCAGAGCGTCTTCGCCTTGCAGAAGGCACTGACCGAGAAAGTCGCCAAACCTGAAACGCCTCCGCAAAACTGGCTCGGCCAAGTGGTCGGGCGGTTCACGAGAAGGAACGACGCCAAGTGAAATTCACCATCTATCAGGAAAGCCGGACCGGCAAGCGC
>JAGNOM010000330.1 GCA_017990155.1 Propionivibrio sp.
AGATTCATTGTGTGCCTCCAAAAAGGAAAAACAAAGAAACAAACGGCCATGCTTACGACGTACATCTGACCCAACCAACTACCCTTGCACGGTCGCTACAAACAAAGCGCCCGTTGTTCTTTCTTGCGAAAAGTGGCACCGGCTTCCTGTGCTTATGCACCGTCCTGGTAGGCACAGACCGTTCAGACGCCGCACCAGAACTTGACTTCTGATCCGATTCGAAACTCACCTTTTGCACTTCTGTGATACCCATTCAAAGTTGTCTCTCTCGTCGTTACTTCGCTGGCTTTCCCGCCTCGGCGGCGATTCGGCAGATCTCATCGAACTCGGGACCGGCGGTCGGAATATCGACGTGGAAGACTTCGGCAATCACACGGGTCCAGCCGTAGATGAAATAGGTCCAGCCGTCCTCGATCTGCAACTGCCGGCTCGCCTCTTGGCGGCGCGCCTGGTCAAGGAAGACGAGGTTGCCGCGGTAGTTCAGATCCCACACGACGGCGTGTTCCGGGAAGATTGCGGCATCGGTCAGCGGCGAACCCGGTGCGTCCTTGCCGAGTCCGGTGGCGTTGATGATTAGTGCGCCGGGCGACAGGCGACGAAGCACAGCGTCGTTGTCCTCGGCCTCCGGCGCCAAGACGTATTCGCAGGGAACGCCGAGATCGAGTTCGTGATGGATGCGTTCGATTTCTTCAAGTCGTCCTGCCGAGCGGTTGGAGACGATCACGCGCGATGGACGATTGCCTAGGCGATCGCGCTGCATCAGATGCCAGGTCAGTGCGATCGTCGAACCGCCGGCGCCCATTGAGAACACTTCGGCGCCGGTCTTCTCGAAATGATTGAGTTGCAGGAAGCCGTCGATCGACAGACCAGAGGTGATCGGGTCCTTCGCATGGCAGATAAAGCGGCCATCGCGTTTGGACAGGCAGCTCGTTTCTCCCATTGTCGCGGCAAATGGATCAATTTCGTCGAACAGGTCGCGGCACGCGGCAAAGAGGTCGATCTTGTGCGTCGTCACCAAGGCGCCCTCGGACAGCGGGTCGTGCTTGATGAACTCGACTGCTTCCCGATAGACCTCGCGGGAGGCGTGAATCGGCAAGTCGATGCCCTTCATTTCGACGTCGCCGAGATTGAGCAGGCGGGCCCATGCGGGGAATACCTTCATGATCGAACTTTGCGCGGTCGTCACGCCGATGAAGTAGAAGGTACGGCGGGTTGCTGCGGCAAAGCGTACGTTCGGCGTGCTCATGCGGTTTTCTCCTGACCAAGCTGGGCGGCAACGGTTTTGATGGACTCGATTTCGGCTGCGGGGCGCTGCCGGTAGTCCGGGTTGTCGACACACAGCCAGCCGCCCTTGCCATCGTCGATCACGCGCTGCTTCAAACCGTTGGAGCGCTGAATAATGTTGTAGTCCTGCCCGGAATCGGCCGGATAGCAGAACAGCATGACCAGATCGTCGTTGCCAACGTTGACTGAGCGGTGAATCCAGAACGGCGGGACGTAGCAGGCAACCTGCGGTGAGATCTCGGCGATTCTTGTTTCGCCGTCGACCGATTCCATGAGCATCAACCCCGTGCCCTTGAGTCCGAAATAGAGCTCAGGCCGATCAGAGACGGCATGAATGTGTCCGCGCGTCATGAAGTATTCGTTGCCGACCTTGCCCGGCGACATGCGCGTGACGCCGGTAATCAGGTCACCGGCGCGGGCGCTCGGGTGGTGGTCGGTCACTTCGTAGACCACCTCGTCGCCACTGGTCCGGGCGCGGTCTTCAAATGCCCCTGAGTCGGCGTAGAGTCCGGCGAGATCGCGGAAACGCTTCTGGTAGCACGATCCGGTGCCGGTGAGTTCGCCTTTCTCCAGATCGACGGTAAAGCTGCGTGGTTCGGGCCACAACATATCAATTACTCCTAGGTTTCCAATAAGGTCGTTACGTGTGTCGTCACTTTGCGAGGTGGCTGTTATGAGCTGGCCCGAGCGTTCGGAGGAGGTTCGCGACGGCAGTCGTGGTAGCGCGCGTGACGCTTTCGTCCGTATAGCCGCCGATGTGGCTCGTGCGAATAACGTTCGGGTGCGCAAGCAACGGGGAAGGAAGCGGCGGTTCCTGCTCGAAGACGTCGGTTGCATAAACGCCGATCTGGCCGGAACCGAGGGCGTCGAGCATAGCGTCCGCGCTCACCAGCGATGCGCGTGCCGTATTCACGACAACGGCACCGGGTGCCAGGCACGCGAGCTCGACTGCGCCGAGGAGTGGTTGTCCATCGCTCCGGCCCGGTGCATGCAGACTGACGACGTCCGCGCCGTCGAGCAGGTCGAGATCGTGGTGCCAGGCAAAGTCACCGAGCGGGCGCGCGGGCTGGATAACGAACGGGTCGTAAGCGCGCACCCGTGCGCCGAGACCGCAGGCCATCTTGGCGACCTCGCTGCCGATACGGCCATAGCCAATGATAGCGATTGCGCGGCCGTCGATTTCGCGCCCGAGCAGGCGCAGCCAGTTGCCGGCCTTCATCCCGGCGTCGATCGTCGGCACGTGGCGCATGGCGCTCAACATGAGCGTGATGGCCAGTTCCGCGACACCGCGGGCATTGGCGCCTTCGGCGCGCAGGATCGCGACGCCTTTCTGCTTAAACGCCTCCACCGGCAAATTGTCGGTGCCGGTTCCGTTGCGGCTGACGGCCTTCAGCGACCGCGCTGCTTCAGCGACCGCCACCGATACGGGTTCGACCCCGGCGAGCCAGCCGACACAATCGGGAACGAGTTGCATCAGTTCTGCTTCGGATGGCGTCTGTCCCGCGTTGCAGAAAACCAGCGTGTAGCCGGCGGCGCGCAGTTGGTCCAGCGCTGGATGGCCGTCGCGTGTCAGGGCTCGGGGCGTGATGAGGATCTTTGCTGTCGTCGGCATGGCGGGACCTCGGCCTTAGCGCGCCGACTGGCCGCGGATCTCGGCCACGCGCCCAATGGCCGCCTTGCAGGCGTCGGCGATCTCTTTCCAGGCGCCTCGGGCGATCGCATCCCGCGTTGCCAGCCAGGTTCCACCGATAGCGAGGACCGTCGGGATGGCGAGCCACTCGTGCATGTTGGCCAAAGTGACGCCACCCGTGGGTATAAAACGCGGACCAAGGTGCGAGAACGGCGCCTCAATGGCTGAGAGCATTTTGGTTCCACCAGCGGCGCCGGCCGGGAAGAACTTCATGGTGCGCAGTCCCGTCGACAGGGCGGCGCCGACTTCCGACGGCGTCATGACGCCGGGCGCGAATGGGAAACTCAAGGCAATCGATGCGTCGACCAGTTGCCGATCGAATCCAGGTGCGAGGCCAAAGGTGGCGCCGGCGTCACGCGCTGCGCAGAGGTGTTCGAGATTGAGCAAGGTGCCAGCGCCAACGATCAGCTCCGGCCGCTGGCTGGCCATGATCTCGATCGATTGGCGCGCTGCAGCGGTGCGGAACGTAATCTCGGCACAATGGATACCGCCTTCCAGCAAGGCGTCAGCCAATGGCAAGGCCGAGGCCGCGTCGTCGATGGCGATCACGGGGATGACGCCGATTCCCGCAAGGCTTTGGAACGGATTGTTCAATTTGTTCTCCTGGTATAGATAGAGCGCACCACAGGTTCATCGGATAACG
>JAGNOM010000331.1 GCA_017990155.1 Propionivibrio sp.
CGGTTTCTCGCCCTGGCCCTTGAGAATTGCCAGGAAGCGCGCCTGCTCTTGGGCGAGCGGGCCGTTCCAGGTGATGTCGGCGAGCGTCGAGCGGGTGATGCCGGCTTCTTCCGGTTCGATGCGATGCGTGCTGATTTCCGTTGGCGTGACGATCGCGACATGGCTGGTGCCGCAGGGCGAGAATTCGTCCATGTAGCGTCCGGTTTTCGCGTCTTCGCCGCAGACAATCATCGCGCGCGTGAACCCGATGCGCTGCATCAGTTCGGCAACCTTGCCGATCATCTCCGGGTGATAGACGCCGCGTACCGCCAACTTCGGGCGGGCCGGGTGCGCGAGCGAAGCGGCGATGTTCAACGTCGAGCCGAAGCGGATCTGGCTCAGGATGCGACCGAGCGCGGCCGGGTGGATCTTCGGGCTCATGCCGTTGAAGATGCCGATGCCGGCGTTCTCGATGCTCTTGCCGACCGTCTCGGCATCGCACTCGACGGCGATGTCGAGCGCCTCGACGAGATCGACTGTGCCGCAGCGCGAAGAGAGCGCGCGTGCGCCGTGCCGGGCCATGGCCACACCGCCCGCTGCTGCGACGATCGCGGCGGCGGTGCTGACGTTGATCGTGTTCATGCCGTCCATGCCGGTGCCCGAATTCTCGCAGATCGGCGTCGACGCCTTGGGCGTCACATGCACGGTGTCGATCTCGTCGATCGCGCGCCATGCGGCGTACAACTCGTCGGCCGTCTCCCCTTTGGCGACCAGCGCTGCGAGAAAGGCGCCCTGTTGCAGATCGGGCTGCTCGTTGCGCAGTACGTCGCAGAACATCGCGTAGGCCGTGTCGCCGTCGAGATCGCGGCCGGCGATCAGCTGCTGGATGCGTGATCCGAAATCCTTGATATCCATGTGTTTTCCTCCTGGGTTTGTCAGTTATGGGTAAAGCAGAATCTTCATGCCCTCGCGTCGCTCGACGATGCCGAGCGCGTGATCGAGTTCGGCGAGCGGCAGGCGATGCGAGATCATGTCGCTGACCGTCACCGTGCCGTCCGCCAGCAGGCGGATTGCCTCCGCGCCGTGCTCGAAGGTGCAACCGTAGGCGCCGGCAACACGCTGTTCGAGGTAGTGCATCGCGTTGAGATCGAGCGGCTGGCAGGCGGTCGCCGGGGAGAGTCCGGAGAACAGGACGAGGCAACCGCGCGGGCGCAGGCTCTTGATCGCCTGCTGATAAGCTGCCGCGTCGCCGACGGCGACCACCGCGACGTCGCAGCCTTCGGCCGGCGCTTCCTCGAAACCGTCAATGCGTGCCCGACGCCCGGCATGCGGTTCGACCGTCCAGCCTGTTGCACCTTTGGCTATTGCAGCACGCCGGATGAGTGTACCGGCCGGCCCGCCGCCCCAGACGCCGACGCAATCGCCGGGCTTCAGCGCCGCGCGTTCGAGCGCATTGAGGCAGCAGGAGAGCGGCTCGGCGAGGATCGCCACGTCGTCGGGCAGTCCGTCCGGGATCGGAATCAGCGACGCCTGCGGCGCGCACACGTATTCGGCGAAGCCGCCATCGCGGTGGAAACCCATGATCTGCATCGAGGCGCACAGGTTGCCGGCGCCGTGCCGGCACGCTTCGCACGTGCCGCAGGACGTTCCGGGGTAGATGTAGACCCGCTGGCCGGTGCAAAAACGCGAAACCTCGGCGCCGACTTCCTTGATCACGCCGACCACCTCCTCGCCCGGCACGCGCGGCAGCACCAGATCGCGATGCCCAACACGCACGATCTTCAGATCAGTCCGGCATAGGCCGGTGACCTGCACGCGAACGAGCACTTCCTCGGGTGAGACTTTCGGAATCTCGATCTCTCGGACCGAGAAGCTCCCGATTTGCTCGACTACGACTGCTTTCATTGTCATTCCCCTTGAACGAAAAACAAAAAGGGCTCCAGTGGACGCGTGTCCACTGGAGCCCTTTACCGTCAGGCACCTTGAGTGTTCTCGATCAGCAGGTCTTCTGGCTTACGGGTCAACCACCCGTCGCGCCTTCCCGGACGTATTCAAACAATGAACGCGACCAGTGGCTGGCAATGCCTTGCGACGGTGTCACCGATTACAGCGCTGGGTGCGCCACGGAATTCAACCGTGTTCCGGGCTGCTGAACGCAGGGGATTCTAGATTATGCGGGTAGGGTGGTAAAGCCGGACAGACGGAGGAATGGAAGGCGTGTCAGCCGCATCATGGAAAAATTCTGCAAGCTGGAAGAGCCATCTTCGGACATCTTCCCGCTTGCAGAAAATGGCTATTTCCCCAAACCCACATTCGAGAAAGTTCGCAGAGATTGTCCAGGAAACCGTTGAGCATCGCGGGGAGGCGGGAATCCGCAGAGACTGCAAATCCCGTTCCGCCGCCATGCTCTCCGGTCGATGGGCTTATCGTTCTTGAATCACTTTAACGACAGGCCCGTTTCGATTACTTGTAATACCCAGCCTTCTTCATTTCACGATCCGCCGCCACCTGCCCGGCCTTCAGCGCATCCTCAACCGACGACTTGCCGGCCAATGCCGCACTGATCTGCTGACCGACCGCGATACCGATCGACTGGAACTCCGGGATGGCCGCAAACTGCACGCCGACATACGGCGACTTCGGCAGCGTCTGGTCGGTCGGGTTGGCCGCCAGGATCGCCTTGCGCTCCATGTCGCCAAACTTCGAAACGGCCTTGTACTCCGGATAGTCGTACGTCGAGTTACGGTTGCCGGTCGGCGCGATGATCCAGCCCGACTCCTTGGCCACGAGCTTGATGTAGTCCTTGCTCGTCGCCCAGTTGATGAACTTCTGCGCGGCTTCCTCTTTCTTCGTACCGCCCGGGATGGCCAGCGCCCACGACCACAGCCAGCCAGCGCCCTTCGGCGTCACTGCCGTCGGTGCCTTGGCGAACGCGACCTTGTCGCCAACCTTGGAGAACTTCGGATCGGACACCGAACCGCCGGCGCTCGTCGCATCGACCCAGACGCCGCACTTGCCTTCGACGAACAGCGCGAGGTTCTCGTTGAAGCTGTTGGCCGTCGCGCCCGGAGGACCGTACTTCTTCATCAGGTCGATGTAGAAGGTGACTGCATCGTTCCACGGCTTGGTATCGACCTGCGGTTTCCACGTCATGTCGAACCATTGACCGCCGAAGGTATTGACCATCGTCGACAAGAGCGCCATGTTGTCGCCCCAGCCCGGCTTGCCGCGCAGGCAGACGCCATACATGCCCTTGGCCGGATCATGGATCTTCGCGGCGAATTCGCTGATCTGCTGCCAGGTTGGTTCTTCCGGCATGGCGGCGCCGACGGCGTCGGCCAGGTCCTTGCGGAACATGGTGAACGAGCTTTCGCCGTAGAACGGGGCGGCGTAGAGCTTGCCTTCGACCGACAGGCCGGCGCGGATCGGCGGCAGGAGGTCGTCGACGTCGTAGTTGGCATCGGGCTGGATTTCCTTGAGCCAGCCCTTCTTGCCCCAGATCGGGGTTTCGTACATGCCGATCGTCATCACGTCGAACTGACCGCCCTTGGTGGCGATGTCGGTGGTGACGCGGGCGCGCAGCACGCCTTCTTCGAGCACCAGCCATTTCAGCTTGATGTCCGGGTTGGCTTGTTC
>JAGNOM010000332.1 GCA_017990155.1 Propionivibrio sp.
CCTCGAACCGCTGATGGGCATCATGCCCGGCCTCAAGTGCTTCATCGCAGCCGTCATCGGCGGAATCGGCAGTATCGCCGGCGCCGTGCTCGGCGGTCTCCTTCTTGGAATCATCGAACTGATGACCATCGCTTTCCTGCCTGAATTCACCGGCTACAAGGACGCTTTCGCCTTCGTGCTGCTGATCGTCGTCCTGCTCGTCAAACCCACCGGTCTGCTCGGCAAGAACCAGGGGGAAAAAGTCTAATGAAAACGGGTCAAATGAATACGCCACACAGCTACTTCTCCACCCGCCAGAGCAAGCTGCTGACGCTCGGCGCGTCGATTGCCGGACTCGCCCTGTTGTTCGTGTTCGACGGGATGTTCGACGTGTTTACGATGCAGATTTTCAAGCTCTGCGCGATCAACATCATCCTCGCCCTCTCGCTCAACCTGATCAATGGCTTCACCGGCTTGTTCAGTCTTGGGCACGCCGGGTTCATGGCAGTCGGCGCCTATACCTGCGCCATCCTTACCATGTCACCCGAGCAGAAAGAGGCCAACTACGTCCTGCAGCCGATCGTTCCCTGGCTCGCGCAGGTGCATATCCCGTTCGTGCCGGCCTTGTTGCTCGGTGGCGTCCTTGCCGGCTTCATCGGCTGGCTGCTGGGTGTGGTTGCGCTGCGCCTGCGTGACGACTACCTCGCGATCGCCACGCTCGGCTTTTCGGAGATCATCCGCGTCGTTCTGACCAACATGCAGACGGTGACCAACGGCTCGCTCGGTATCAAGGGGCTGCCGCGGTTTACGACGATGTGGTGGGCGTGGGGTTCGGCGATTGTCGTCACGCTGTTCCTCGTGATGCTGATCAAGTCGAGCTACGGTCGCGCATTCAAGGCGATCCGCGATAACGAGATCGCCGCCGAGTCGATGGGCGTCAACGTCTTCGGCATGAAGGTGCTATCGTTTACCATCTCCAGCTTCCTCGCCGGCATCGCCGGTGGGCTGCTCGCGCACTACCTGACGACGATCGACCCGAAGCAGTTCATCTTCCTCAAGACCTTCGACATTCTGCTCATCGTCGTGCTCGGAGGTGTCGGTTCGATCACCGGTTCGGTGGTCGCCGCCATCGTCGTCACCGTCGCGATGGAAGCGCTGCGCTTCCTCGACGGGCCGCTCAATCTCGGCTTCATGGTGACCCACGGTGTTCCCGGCCTGCGCATGGTCTTCTTCTCGGCGTTGCTGATGATTGTCGTCATCTACCGGCAGCAGGGGCTGATGGGCAAATCGGAGTTCAGCTGGAATTCGCTGGCCCGGATTGGCCTGTTGCCCAAGCGTTCCTCGGTTTTCGGCAAGGGAGGCAAGTAATGACCTCGATTCTGAAAACGACCGACGTCAACAAGCAATTCGGCGGCCTCGCGGCGGTGACTGCGCTCAACGTCGACGTCCAGCCCGGCGAGATCATTGGCCTGATCGGTCCCAACGGCGCCGGCAAGACGACCTCGTTCAACCTGATCACGGGCGTTTACAAACCTACGAGCGGCAAGATCGAGTTCTGCGGCAAGAACATCACCGGCATGAAGCCGCATGCGATCACCAAGCTGGGTGTGGCGCGCACCTTCCAGAACATTCGCCTGTTCAAGGAAATGAGCGTGCTCGACAACATTCTCGTCGCCCAGCACATGCGCATGGGGACGAATCTGGTCGAAGCGACGTTGCGTTTGCCGTCCTACCTATCCAAGGAGCGCCGCATTCACGAGCGCGCTCGCGCGCTGCTCGCCGAAGTCGGCCTTGCTCATCACGAGAATGCGCCGGCGGCGGCATTGCCTTACGGCGCGCAACGCCGCCTGGAGATTGCACGCGCGCTGGCGACCGATCCGAAGCTGCTCTTCCTCGACGAACCGGCCGCCGGCATGAATCCGCAGGAATCGGTCGAGCTGATGGAGTTCATCCTGAAGATCCGCGACCAGTTTGATCTGACCATCGTGCTCATCGAGCACCACATGCAGGTCGTCATGGGTGTCTGCAAGCGCATGTACGTGCTTGATTACGGCGTCACCATCGCGCACGGGACGCCCGGAGAAATCCAGAACAATCCCAAGGTCATCGAAGCCTATCTGGGGGTGGAGTAAATGCTATCTATCAATAATCTCTCGGTCCATTATGGCGGCATCCGCGCGCTGCGCGGCATCAGCCTCGACGTGCCGGCCGGCAAGATCGTCACGCTGATCGGCGCCAACGGCGCGGGCAAGAGCACGACGCTGAACTCGATCATGGGCCTGGTCAAGGTCGGCGGTGGCACGGTCAGCTGGAACGGTGCGGACATCACCGGCGCCAAAACCAAGGACATCGTCGAGTCGGGCATCGTCCTGGTTCCGGAAGGCCGGCGTGTCTTCCCCAACCTGACGGTCGATGAGAACCTGACGCTCGGCGCCTACGCGCGCCACAACCACGACGAGGTCGAAGCCGATCGCGAGCGGATCTTCGGCCTGTTTCCCATCCTGAAGGCGCGCCACAGGCAGAAGGCCGGGACGTTCTCGGGCGGCGAGCAGCAGATGCTGGCCGTCGGTCGCGCGTTGATGTCGAAGCCCAAGGTGCTGATGATGGATGAGCCGTCGCTCGGCCTCGCGCCGATCATCGTCGGCATGATTTTCGACATCATCCGGCAGATCAACGCCGCCGGCGTCACTGTTCTTCTGGTCGAGCAGAACGCCAAGGCTGCGCTCGACGTGGCCGATACCGGCTACGTGATGGAAACCGGCGCGATCAGCTTCTCCGGGCCCGGCAAGGATCTCCTGGCCGACGACCGGGTGCGCAAGGCTTATCTCGGCGAAGCCTGATCGCCCTCGTCAGCGCGGACTACGTGGGTACGTGTCCGTTCGACGGCTGGTTCGGGCGGCCCCCGGAATGGGTGGGTTTTAGACGGATTGCCCGCTTGGCTTCGCTGCGCGCATGCGGTGGAATGTCGTTAAAATCGAGGGCATTTCTGTCTTGAATACATCTGAATCCGGGAGATCTTATGTCGCTGTTTTTGAATGAATCCGTCGTCGCTCAGCTGCTGACCATGGACCTGGCGCTCGACGCGGTCGAGGAAGCGCATCGTGAGCTGTCGTTCGGCAAGGCCATCGACATTCCGCGCCAGCGCACTCGGCTGCCGCAAACCGCCTTGCATATCCTGCAGGGGGCGCTGCCCGGTCGCGACGCCATCGGCTACAAGGCCTACACCAGCAACCGTTCGGGCGTGCGCTTTCTGGTGCATGTCTTCAGCGCCTCGGTCGGTACCTTGCGCGTCGTGCTCGAAGCTGACCTGCTCGGGATGATTCGGACCGGTGCCGCCTCCGGCGTCGCCACGCGCTGGCTGGCGCGGCCGGATGCGGAGATCCTCGGCGTCTTTGGCGCCGGCTGGCAGGCCGGGGGGCATATCGAGGCGATCGCCGCCGTGCGTCCGTTGCGCCGCGTCAAGGTCTGCGCGCGCAACGCCACGAAGCTCGCGGCGTTCTGCGCGAAGATGAGCGAAAAGTTGAAGATCGAGGTCGTGCCGACGGCTTCGCCGGAAGAAACCGTGCGCGGCAGCGACATTGTCAGCACCATCACCACCGCGAGCACGCCG
>JAGNOM010000333.1 GCA_017990155.1 Propionivibrio sp.
GATGAACAGCTCACGGCATTCCTTCAGTATGAAAAAAGGATCGGGTCGTGAGGGCGGCGTTGAATCAGGTTCTTGGGAAACTGACATGGCTTTGTCCTGGTGAAAGGCCGTGTTGCGGGGAGGCGTTGAGCGAAAACACTCCCCGTCAGTCCTAGCCGTTACGAAACATAGTTGCTCGTCGCCGGCAGTCATTGGTGACTAATTTGAAGGCGGTTCCTTTTACAGGGAGCCGCCTTTTGTTCGAACGAAATACAAGATGTCCTCGGACGCCACCGGCCCCTTCGCCAAGCCAAGCCGCATCGCGGGCGTCTTGCCATCGCTGCCGACCTCACAGTAGTTGAAGTATGTGCGGTAGATTTCCAGCATCATTGCGAGGTTGGCCGGGTTGTAGGCGTTCTTGCCAAACCACAGGCGCCGGTCGGCCGAAGAACTGACGACGCCCCGTTCGGCCATGGTGACGCCCCGACGCACCTGCATGAAGAACCGGTCGACCGCGTGCAGCGATGCCTTTCGATACAAATACGCCGCGTGGTTCAGTTGGTCCTCGCGTAGGCTAGGGTCTGTCTCGGGGTTTTCGATGTCGGTCAGCCAGCACACTTGCTTTTCAGGCTCCCGCATGTCAGGGAAAGGGTGCGTCAGCCACCGGTCACCCCATTTGCCAATACTGGCCATGCGCTCCATTTCTTCGCGAATCAATGCAATCTCAACCTCGTTGTCAGACAGTCCGCTGTAGCGAAGTTGCGCCTTGGCAAACCGCTGTTGCGCCTGGCGCACGAGCTTGCGTTTGATGTCGACCGTCGCCCCCTTTAACACACGGACGAAGAATGCATCGGCCGTACGGTCGCGAACGCGCCGGGCAAACGCCGTCATGAACGCCGCGCGCAGGCCAGATTCCTGGTCCATGAAGAAGCGAATCTTTTCAGCACGGTGCAAAAGTCGCGCTACGAACTGAACGTGTGCTGCCATCGTCACCTGCTCGTGCACCTGCATACCGCGCAGCGGTGTGCGCGTGTGGGCTTTGGGGCCTGGACCGGCCTCGATATTCTGCCGTTGCAGTGCCTCGGCATAGGCGGCGTCAATCTCGGCTTGTAATCCCGAGAAATCGCCGCCTGTCTCGCCCTTGGCGTTACCGCCACGCCTAGCAGCATCCTCGTAGTCCTGCGGCAGCCAGAGTCTGGCATAACGACGAAAAGGCTGCGGGAGGTGGTTATCCCCGAAGCGCGGTAGATTCGCGATAACCTCATCGGCATCAGCGTTCGCGTCGTAGTTGAGGTGTGCCCCGAACACATAGCCCGTCTCCAGGTCGGCGCTGGCACACAGAAGCAGTAGGGTGTTGCGCCGGTCCTTGCGCGTTTCCCAGTTGACCATGAGCGCTTGGCGGTCCATGGCGATATACCGCCTGCCAAGGTCCTGGCGGTCCAGCAGGCCGCGTTCTCGCTCGCCAGCGAACTCGCAGCACTGCCGCCAGATGAACTCCATACGCCGGTAGAGCACCCCCGGCGTAATACCCAGAATCTTGATGATGCGGCGCAGTGGCACGGAATTGACCAGATGTTCGAAGACATCTCGGTTGAAATGGGTCTCGTGCTGCCAGTGCGTCGACTTGGCCGCGAGGGCAAAAACCTTGTGGCAGGAATTGCAACGGTAGCGCGGCGTGCCCCGCGCGTTCGTGCCATAGCGCCGATAGCCCTTCGGCGCTGTCGAAAGTGGCACGCCATGGGCCTCGCATAGCTCGTTGGGGCACGATGGTTCAGCCGGCGGCTCAAGATAGCCGCTGATGCGTAGCAATTCCTCGGCGATGGCAAGGTTGCTCTGCATGGGTATGTGTTCGAAGCACAGCTCGCAGCGCAACACGGGTTGTCCCTTGCCGCTCGCAACTACGGTGTAGTCGCCCGGTCCGGCCGGTGTGATGGATTTGCGCCGGTAGGCCTTCTGCGGATGCGGTGGAACGCCGAAGTTGGCACACTTCGGGTTCTTGCAGTAATTGACCTGGATTCCCGCCGCTTCCGGCGGATATCGTGGAGGCCTTAAGGCTGAAGACGATTTCTTCTTGTACAAAATGCGCACCAAACACAAGGTCTGGTGCGCATTCTATGAATAACCGCCAGTAATTAGCAACTACTTTTCGTAACGGCTAGCGCAAAGGCCGGGTCTTTTTTTGTCCACGCGCCGGATCGGCCGCTTGATAAACTAGACTCGACACTCCGATTCGAGCCCAGTCAGGAACTCTCAGATGAAGGTATGCGCCGCTCAACTTCAACCCGTGGCAGGCGATTTGGCGGCGAACACGGCCAAGCATATTGAGCTCATCGGACTCGCCGTCACTCAGCAGGCGGACCTGCTATTCTTTCCGGAACTCTCGCTTACTGGCTACGAACCGCGCCTTGCGAGAACGCTAGCCGTCGACCTGGCCGATCCCCGGCTCGACGTATTCCAGCAATTCAGCGACCGAAACAAAATCATCATAGGGCTCGGCATGCCCGTGGCCACCGGTGCAGACGTGCGGATCGGGATGTTCTGGTTCGCCCCCGGCGTCCCGCGGCGCCTGTACGCCAAACAGCAGTTGCACGTCGACGAAGTGCCTTACTTCACGCCCGGCGATGAACAACTTGTGATCGAGAGTAGCGGCCACAGGCTCGCCCCGGCCATTTGCTACGAGTCGCTACGGATGGATCACGCCGACCGGGCAGCGGCCTTATCGGCGGAGGTATACCTTGCCAGCGTTGCCAAGTCGGCCGGCGGGTTGTCCAAGGCGATGGCACACTACCCCGGCGTCGCGCAAAAGCACCGCATGTTCGTCGTCATGGCGAACTGTGTCGGACCAAACGACAATTTTCTCAGCGTCGGCCGGTCCGCTGCCTGGAACACCGGTGGGGAACTGCTCGCGCAGATGGACGATGCCTCCGAGGGCCTCGTCGTGCTGGACATCGCGAGCGGCGAGGCCAGAGTGCATGGACTCGGGAAGGCAAGCGAGATCGATCGACACACGATTGACCGGCACGGCTCACCCCCGGATACTCCCGGTTGATCGCACGAGAACTGCCCTCCCCACTGGAGCCAAAAACATGATTGAAAAACTGAAAAGCCTGGGCGTTCGCGGCGCATTGAGAATCGTCGTGGTCATCATCGGGCTTTGGTATCTCTCGAACGGTATCTACGGAGTGCTGATGAAGGGCTGAGTCACGCGGAAGGAGGGAGCCGGACATCGGGATTCCCTGACGCGCACCGGTTGTGTTTGAATACGGCCTCTCTTCCCTTGCCCACCCGGGACCGCACCACCATGCCCAACGAACCGCACCGCTATTCCGATGCCGAAATCCAGGCCCTGTGGCGTACCCTGCGTGAGCGCCGCGATATGCGCCATTTCGTCCCTGTCGCCGAGGCCGAGCCGCTGCCTGAAGGACTGATCGAGCGACTGGTCGAAGCCGCTCACCTCGCACCGTCCGTCGGATTCATGCAGCCCTGGCGCTTCATCCGCATCACCGACCGTACCGTGCGCGAGAAAATACACGCCCTGGTCGAGGAAGAGCGCCTGGCGACGGCCAAAGCGCTGCCGTCGCGCAACGAAGAATTCCTCGGCG
>JAGNOM010000334.1 GCA_017990155.1 Propionivibrio sp.
CTCTGGGCGGCGGGAACCGTGATTCACCTGCTGTTCACCTTTGCCATTCTCAGCAGCTGGATGTATCACACGCATTACGACATCAAGCACGCCAATCCAGGCTGGTTTATCCCGGTCGTCGGGAACCTGTTCGTGCCCATCTGCGGTGCACACTTCGTTTCGCCTGAAGTTGGCGGGTTCTTCTTCAGTATCGGCATGGTGTTCTGGATCGTGCTGATGACGATCATCTTCTACCGGATCATCTTCCACGACCCGATTCCGCCGCGCCTGCTGGCGACGCTGTTCATTCTGATCGCACCGCCGTCAGTCGGGTTCGTCGCCTACGCCAACCTGGTGCCGGAACTCGATGGATTCGCGCGAATCCTGTACTACTCGGCCGTGTTCCTCACTCTGCTGCTCGGTGGCAACGTGATGCGCTTCATTCGCGGCGGCTTCTTCATCTCCTCCTGGGCCTATTCCTTCCCGCTGGCGGCGATCACCATCGCTACCTTCGTCATGGCCAAGCGCTCGGGGCTCGACTTCTTCCTCTGGCTCGGCAGCGTGCTGTTGGCAATCGTGACGTTGGTCGTCATCGTGCTGGTCCGCAAAACACTGAGCGCTGTCGGGCGCAAGGCGATCTGCGTTCCGGAGTAGTGGCGGAGCCGCGTTCCAGATCAGGCGTGACGCCGCATTTGCCAGTAAGCGATGCCTGCGAGCGCCAGAAAGCAGAGGGCCGACCAGTTGGCGAGAGACAGGCCGAGGAAGACCCAATCCTTGACGGTACAGAATCCGGTGACCATGAACATGGCTGGCCATTTCACCGACAGCCAATTGACGGTCGTTTCAACGAGCGTCGGGTCACTGAAGCCGCACTCGGTGACCTGGTCCGGGGCGAATTGCATCCAGCTTTGCTCTACCGCCGAGGCCACGCCCCAAAGCGCGGTCAAGCCGATGAGCAGTCCCCAGATGCGCGGCCAGCGATCAAGCAGGCAAGCGCAAGCTGACAGCACGGCGATGACCATGTACAGGAGCCGCTGGAAGTTGCACAGGTAACACGGTTCGAGGTGTACGAGTTCGCCGAGTATCAGCCCTGATGCCAGAAGGCCACTCGAAGCGATGGCCAGCAAGCCAAATACGACGCGACGCGAGGGTAAAGGCATGTACTTTCTCCGATTGGATTGAATGCGCGCAGGTGCAGGTGTTCCAGCCTCACGAATTCCTGTCGCGCATGAACTTTGCCTTCGCGCGCGCCTTTACCATGCCGCCCACACGCAATTCGGCGTCTAGTTCATAGATCAGTCTCCGTTGTCCGGACAGCCGTGCGCTGACCTCGATACGACCAGGGCAGGGGACGGGCGCCAGATAGCGAACCTGCAGGTCCGCCGTCATCGCCTCGATTCCTTGATGGAACAGGCAGTGCGTCATTGCCGCGTCGAGCAAGGTGGCGATCATGCCGCCGTGCAGCGCGCCCGAATAGCCCTGCCATTCGGGCTTGAGCTTGAGCGAGGCTTTGACGCCTTGTTCGGTCGCGTGAAAAGACAGCCCCAAAACGGAGGGGAGGCCGCACACCATACAACCAGCGTGGCTGGCGGGACGAACAACACCTACCTTGCCGGCCTCGGGTTCTTGCTCGATGGGCGCCAAATCAAACCTTGTTCTTCAGCGCGGCGATCTGTCGCTTGAGGTCTTCAATCGCTGATTCGATACGGGCGATCACGCCTCGATCCTGATCCTGGGAAAAATCACGACCGCTCCCGAAACCCCAGCGTCCTTGCCCTTCTTCAAAGCGACAACGGCGGAAGCCACGGCCGGACCCGGTGCCTGAAGCTGCGCCACGAGCCATCCCGAAGCCATTCTGAAATCCGCCGCCAACCCCTCTTGCCTGACCGGGTCCGAATCCAGAACCAGTTCCATCACATGGACCGCGGCTATTACCTCGTTGGCCCATCCCTCGTCCCGGTGATCCACCAAATCCAAAGCGTGCCATTGCTGTACTCCTTTCATACGGGTTGAACAAAATGATCTTCGACGGCGTGCGCGCACATCGAAGACTCAATCGAGTCGGCGAGCGATCAGTCCGGCAGCTTGACCAGAATTGCATCGGCTTCCACCAGTCCGCCCTTCGGTAGGCCAGCGACCTGAACGGCCGCGCGCGCCGGATAGGGTTCGCTGAAGTATTCGCACATGATCTGGTTGAACCGGCCGAAATTCGCCATGTCGGTCAGGAAAACGCCGACGCGCACGATATCTTTCAGGTCGCCCCCAGCGGTCTTGCATACCGCCTGAAGGTTGCGGAAAACCTGATGCGCTTGTGCGTCAAAGCCGTCGAGCAGGTCTCCGCTGGCCGGGTCGATGCCGAGTTGACCAGAGAGGAAAACCATGTTCCCGGCCTGTACGGCGAGTGAGTAGGGACCAACTGCCTGCGGGGCGTTGGGACTGTGAACGATTGCCATATCCATGGTGTTTCCTTCCGTGTTCTTCGTTGAGTGCTTCAGAACTGCCCGGTTCTCAGTAGAACCAGGGTGCAGGCCTCCATCGGCTCGATGCCCGCGATCTTCAAACGGTCGTACTCGTCCGGGTTCTCGGTGCCGGGGTTGAAAATGACGCGCTTGGGCTTGAGTTCAAGAATCTGTTCGAACAAGCCTTCCTGGCGTTTCGGGCCGACGTAGAGCGTGACCGTATCGATCGGGCCAGGCACATCGGCGGCCTTTGCATAGGCTTTTCGGTCCATGATCGTGTCCTCGGCGGGGGCGACCGGGATCGGATTGTGTCCGTACTCCAGCAGCATCTTCATGGCTTTGTTCGAATAGCGTTCCTCGTTGTTGCTGGCGCCAATGACAACGACGTTTTCCATTTGCGTTCCTCTCTCAAGTGGTCAGTGATCGCAGGCGTTCCCGCCGACCGACAGGGTTCCCGCCATGCATTGCGCGACGAGCTGTTCCGGTGATTCGACCGGCGCACCGACGATGACTTCGATTCCATGTTCAGCAAAGAGTGCCTGCGCGCGCTGGCCCATGCCACCGGCGATGATGCGATTGACGCCGCGCTCGGCGAGCCAGGGCGGCAGCAGGCCGGGCTGATGCGGCGGTGCTTCGACGTCCTCCCGAATGATCAGCGACTTTCCGTCCGGATCGACGTCAAGTAATGCAAAGCTGGCGCAGTGGCCGAAATGAACGGCGAGTTTGCCGTCGGCGAGGGGAATGGCGAAGCGCATGGTCAGACTCCTTGAAGAGGTACGTCGGTGTTCATTGCAGAGCGAGCTCTTTCCAGATGGCGCGGATGTCGTCGGCGGACGGGCAATCGGTATCGACGACCGCCTTAGCCTGGATCTGCGCGCGGGTGACCGAGGGGTCGTAACGAACGCGGCCGACGACGCGGGCGCCGGATTCGCGCGCCAGGGCCTCGATGCGTTCGGTCATCTCCGGGTTGATGTCCCACTTGTTGACGCAGACCGCCGCGGGGATGCCGAAATGCCGGGTCAGCGCCAGCACGCGTTCGAGGTCGTGCGCGCCGGACAGGGTCGGCTCGGTGACCAGCAGCACGTCGGTCGCGCCGGTGATCGAGGCGATGACCGGGCAGCCGATGCCGGGCGGGCCGTCGA
>JAGNOM010000335.1 GCA_017990155.1 Propionivibrio sp.
GGGCAAAGGCGTGCCAAGGGACTGGTCTTCGTGCCTGAAGAGCGTCTCGGGCGCGGCGCGGTGCCCGCTTTCTCCCTGAGCCACAACGCGCTGCTGACGGCCCACCGCAAGGGTATGAAGTACTGGGGCCTCGTGCGCTACAGCAAGGCGCGCGAGTTCGCCGAAAAGTGCGTCGCGCGCTTCGATGTGCGTTGCGGCGGCCATGCCGATGACGCGCGTTCGCTGTCGGGAGGCAACCTGCAGAAGTTCATCGTGGGGCGCGAGATTATGCTCAAGCCGAAACTGATGATCGTCGCGCAGCCGACCTGGGGCGTCGATGTCGGCGCTTCCGCCGTGCTGCGTCAGGCCTTGCTCGACCTGTCGCGCAATGGTGTGGCGATCCTGGTCATTTCCGAAGAGCTGGAGGAGCTGTTCGAAATCAGCGACCGCATTGCCGTGCTGGCGCAAGGACGGCTTTCGCCGGCGATGCCCAAGTCGGAAACGAATGCCGAATCGGTCGGCATGATGATGTCGGGTCTGTTCGACGAGGCGGCAGCGCATCGGGAGGTCCGCCATGCATTTGCTTGAACCGCGTGCGCGCCCATCAAAGGTAATGCGCTGGACGGCGCCGCTGATTGCCATTTTTGCGACCTTGGTCGCCGGCTCTTTCCTCTTCTGGGCGCTCGGTAAACCGGTCGTTGAATCCTTCCACGTGTTCTTCATCCAGCCAATGACCAGCAGCTATGGCTGGAGCGAACTGCTGATCAAGGCCTGTCCGCTGATCCTCATCGCGCAGGGGCTGGCGATCGGTTTCAAGGCGCGCATCTATAACATCGGCGCTGAAGGGCAGTTGATCATTGGCGCGCTGTTTGGCGGCGGCGTGGCCATCTACATGGAAGGCAGCGACTCGGCATGGGTGATCCCGGCCATGGTTGTGGCCGGTGCGATCGGCGGGGCGCTCTGGGGCGCCTTGCCGGCCTTGCTGCGAACGCGTTTCAACGCGCAGGAGACGTTGACGACGCTGATGCTGACCTATGTGGCGACCTTCATTCTCTCTTACATGATGCACGGGCCGTGGCGTGATCCGGAGGGGATGAACTTCCCGCAGTCGATCATGTTCAGCGACAACGCGCTGTTTTCGATTTTGCTCGAAGGCTCGCGCGTCAATACCTCGGTCTACATGACGCTGTTCGCTGTGATCGCGTTCTGGCTGTTCAACGCGCGCAGTTTCATGCACTTCCAGCTGGAGGTGGGCGGGCACGCGCCGGCCGCTTCGCGTTATGCCGGTTTCTCGGCGCGGCAGACCGTCTGGTTCAGCCTCGTCATGTCCGGGATGACCGCCGGACTGGCCGGCGTCGGCGAGATCGCCGGACCGGTCGGGCAACTGAATCTAAACATCTCGCCGGGTTACGGCTTCGCCGCGATCATTGTCGCCTATCTGGGACGCTTGCACGCGCTCGGAATCGTTCTCGCCGGCTTCCTGATGGCCTTGATCTACCTCGGAGGCGAAGCGGCACAGGTCAGCCTGCAGATGCCTTTTGCCATCACCGGAATCTTCCAGGGCATGCTGCTCTTCTTCCTGCTCGGGTCGGATGTCTTCATTGACAACCGCCTGCGCCGTTCTGCCTGATTTGCCGAAGAGAAAATCATGATCGAACATCTCATCCCCATCCTCGTTGGCACATTGGCGGCGGCGACGCCGCTGATTTTTGCGGGACTCGGGGAACTTGTCGCCGAGCGGACCGGTGTCATCAACCTCGGCGTCGAAGGCATGATGCTGGTCGGCGCCATCGCCGGCTTTGCCGCTGCCGCCGAAACCGGCTACGGCGCTGCCGCCGGTTTGCCTGCCGGGGCGGTTGCCGGTGCCCTGACGGCGCTGATCTTCGCCTTCTTCGCCCTGTCGCTGGCGGCCAATCAGGCGGCTTGCGGTCTGGCGCTGACGATCTTCGGCGTCGGTCTTTCGGCGTTCATAGGGCAGAGCTACATCAGCTATAGCTTGCCGGGCCTGAAACCGATCGCGATTCCCTTACTCTCCGATATTCCGCTGCTCGGGCCGGTGCTGTTCAAGCAGGATGCGGTGGTTTACCTGTCGATCGTCGCTTATGCGGGCGTCGCCTGGACGCTAAGCAAAACGCGCCTGGGCCTGCTGCTCAAGGCCGTCGGAGAGTCGCCGGAAGCGGCGCATGCGATCGGCTATCCGGTCATCCTCATTCGCTTCGGTGCAGTGGCTTTTGGTGGCGCGATGGCGGGTATTGCCGGCGCCTACCTGTCGACGGTCTATACGCCGCTGTGGGTGCAGAACATGAGCGCAGGACGCGGCTGGATTGCCGTCGCGCTGGTTGTTTTCGCTACGTGGAAGCCGACCCGGCTGCTGCTTGGTGCGTACCTGTTCGGCTTCGTCACGATCCTGCAATTTCACGCGCAGGGGCTGGGCATCATGCTGCCGGTGCAGTTTCTCGCAGCCTTGCCCTATGTCGCGACGATCGTCGTACTGGTGATCATCTCGCGCGACCGACGCCTGCTGCAGAACAATCTCCCTGCATCGCTGGGCAAACCCTTCCTGCCCTGAGCGTCGAAGCAGAAACGACGATGCCCTGGAAGCAGACTCCCAGGGCATCGTTCTATGCGGTGTTTGTTCAGGCGTTCTTCTTGATCGGCGGAACGAACTTGTAGTCGATGTCCCAGGGGAAATAGATCCACTTGTCCTGGCTGAACTCCTTGACGCAGAGATCGACGATTTCGCGTCCCATCGGCTTGGCGTACAGCGTGGCAAAGTAGGCTTTGGGCAGCAGCTTGCGGATGACGCGGGCGGTACTACCGGTGTCGACCAGATCGTCGATCAGCAGATAGCCTTCGCCGTCGTGGTCGACGCCCTTGAGAATTTTCACATCCGAGCGCGTGTTCTGGGCGCCCGACTCTTCCGATTCGTCGTAGCTCGAAGCGCAGATCGTATCGAGCAGGCGGATCTCGAGTTCGCGTGCGACGAGCGCTGCAGGGATCATGCCGCCACGGGCGATGGCGATGATGCCCTTGAACGGACCTTTTTCCATCAGAGCGTGGCAAAGAATGCGCGTATCCCGGTGCAGTTCCGGCCACGAGATCACGATATCGTCCCGATACGGGCTATTGATTTTGGAATCCATTGGACAGTCCTTAAATGGTTGACGGGGCGCATTATAGTCGGAGCGACCAGAGCGCCAAAATCCGGATTCTGCGAAACGAACGTCAAACAAAAAACGCGGCCCGAAAGCCGCGTTTGATTCAGCCAAAAAACGATTACTTCGGCACGTTGCCTTCGACGCCTTCAACGTAGTAGTTGATCTTCAGCAGTTCCTCATCGGTATAGGATTTGCCGGCGGCGAGCAGTTCCTTGCCGGACTGGTCCTTGAGTGGGCCGGTGAAGGGGTGCAGCTTATCCGCCTTGATCGCATCGCGGCGCTCTTCAACGAGCTTTTTCACGTCGGCCGGGAGATCGGCTGCGAAGTGGTCGATGTCGACCGCCCCTTCCTTGACGCCCCACCAGAGTGAGCCGGTTTTCCAGGTGCCGGCCTCGACTTCATCGGTGACCTTCTTATAGACGACGCCCCAGTTCAGGA
>JAGNOM010000336.1 GCA_017990155.1 Propionivibrio sp.
TCGGCGAGCAGGTCGCGGTCGATCTCGGCCTTCCAGGCGTGCGTGACGGCGAGGCCCTGGCCCATCTTGGTCAGCTTGCCGGCCATCGCGCCGATATAGACGCGCTGCATCTTGCGCTTGACCGCCGTCTGGAACGCCGCCTTGACGAAGTCGCCCATCTGCACGAAACAGGATTCGTCGAGTTCCGGCAGCTGGCGCATGGCGAACTTCTCGCTACGCCCGCCAGTGGTGAATACGGTGCTGGTCTGCCCCTGTTTGGCCGCCACGTCGATCGCCTGCACGACGCTGGCGCGGAACGCCGCCGTCGAATAGGGACGGACGATGCCGGTGGTGCCGAGGATCGAGATGCCGCCGAGGATGCCCAGCCGCGCGTTGAGCGTCTTCTTCGCCATCTCGTCGCCGCCAGGCACCGAGATCGTCACTTCCAGCCCGTCGTGGTCGAGCAGTTCACCGCCGGCCGCGCGCACGTTGTCGCCGATGTTGCGGCGCGGTACCGGGTTGATCGCCGGGCCGTTGACGTCGAGGCCCAGCCCTTCCTTGGTGACGACGCCGACGCCGGGGCCGCCCTTGAGCACGATCTCGCCGGCCGCATTCGGCAGCAGGCGGACGTCGGCGGTGAGGTGCGCGCCGTTCGTAGCATCCGGGTCGTCGCCCGCATCCTTGACGATGACGGCGTGGGCGCTGCGGTCATCGCCGTCGCCTTCGACGCGACCGTCGATCACGGCGAAGCTCACGTCCTGCCCGTTCGGCAGATGGCAGACGACACTGGCCGGCACTTCGCCGCTCAGCAGTCCGAGCGTCGCCGCGCGCGCCGCCGCCGCCGAGCAGGCGCCGGTCGTGAAGCCGCTGCGGTTGCCGCGCTGGCGACGGCCGTCGCCTTTGCGAACCTTGCCGGCGTGGCTGCCGTACGGTGGTTCGGCAGCTTTTTCAGTCTCGCTCATGCCGCTTTATTTTGCTCGGCTTCAGCGAGGCCGAGCAGCGCGTGGATCGCGGCGACGACGAGCGTCGAACCGCCCTTTCGGCCTTTGATGGCGACCCAGGGAATGTCGTCCACGGTCATCAGCAGATCCTTCGACTCGGCCGCCGAAACGAAGCCGACCGGCATCCCGACGATCAGCGCCGGCTTGGCGCCCTCCTCCCGGATCAAGCGGATGACTTCGATCAGCGCAGTCGGCGCGTTGCCGATGCCGACGATGGCGCCATCGAGCTTGCCTGCGCGGTGCGCCTTGCGCATCGCCTGCACGGCACGCGTCGTCTCTTCGGCCTTGGCCTGCTCGATTACGTCGCCGTCCGAGATGTAGTGGTGCGTCGTCATGCCGAAGTGCTTGAGGCGCGGCTTGGATAGGCCGACACAGATCATCTCGACATCGGCGACGATCGGCGTGCCGCCCTTCAGCACGGCTGCGAGGCCGGCTTGCATGGCATTCGGGTGGAAAGCGGTCAGGCCGTTGAACTCGAAGTCGGCGTTGGCGTGGATCATGCGGCGCACCAGCGGCCATTGTTCGGCGGTGTAGTCGTGCGGGCCGGCCTCGGCGTCGATGATGGCGAACGAGTCGTGCTCGATGGCGCGCCCGGCGGCGGTGAGCTGTTCGGTGATGGTGTTGGTCATGGATAGCCTCTTAAATCAGCGAACCACAGAGACTCAGAGACACAGAGGAAGCACAGAGATAACCCATAAAGTTGGTTCTCTCTCGGCTTGCGTTTCTCTGTGTCTCTGTGCCTCTGTGGTGAATGGTTTTCATTGTTGCGCCCTAGCCGCAGTGTGAATGCCCGTGGTGCGCGTGGCCGCAACCGCCCGTCGCCGTATGGCTGTGGTCGTGCAGATGCTCGGCCTCTGCGGCCTCGCGATACTTGCAGCCGTCGCATTCGAGCAGCGAGCCTTCGAGTTCATCGTCGCTCGCGCGACGGTCGAGGATCGCGAAGATCCCCGGCTCGAAGCCGAAGTGCTTGCCGAGCGCGAAGGCGACCTGCGGGTATTGCTGCTTCAGCCGTTCCAGTTGCCCGTTGATACGCTCGATGAGCACGCCGGTGAAGAGATACACGGGGATCACGCAGATCTGCGTCATGCCGAGCTTGACCTGCCGCTGGACAACGGTTTCCAGGCGCGGCCAGGTGACGCCAGTGAAGGCGAGGTCGACGAGCTCGTGGTCGTTCTCCTCGAAGATCCAGCGCGCCATGCGCGCCAGCTCGCCGTTGGCGCCGGCGTCGGACGAGCCGCGCCCGAGCAGGATGACGCCAGTCGTCTGCGGGTCCGGCACGTCGAGCGCCTTCATCAGGCGGTCAAGCTGCTTTTGCAGCACGTCGAAGATTTCGCGTCCCATGCCGAGATGGCGGGTGACGACAAACTCGACGCCGGGATGGCGTTCGCGCGCGGACTCGATCGCGGCCGGCAGTTCCATCTTGACGTGGCCGGCGGCGTTGAGGATGAAGGGGATCAGCACGACGCGTCCGGCGTCCTGCGCCGCGCGATCCAGTCCCTCGTTGAGCAGTACGTCGGCGTGCTCGATGAAGCAGACTTCGATGCGCCAGTCGGGATGTTTTTCGCGCCATTGCGCCGCGAACTTCTCGATCTCGTCGTTGCCCTCGCGGTTGCGCGAGCCGTGGCCGGCGAGCAGGAAGGTGGTCTTAGTCATGGGTGATGGTCTCGGATGCCTTGCGGAAGCGGTGGGTGAAGGTCGGGTCGTAGAGCTTGGAGCGCACCAGCGATTCCCAGTCGGCGGCGCCGAGCGTCGGGCTGGCGACGATCATCGCCTGGCTGCCGATCTTCTCGGCCTGGCACTTCTGCTTGATGTCAGCCAGCGTGCCGCGCACGATTTTCTCCTGCTCCGGCCAGCTCGCCTTCTGCACCACTAGGATCGGTGCGTCCTCACGCCAGCCGGCGGCGCGCAGGGCTTTCTGGACTTCGTGCAGCAGCGTGATCGAGAGGTAGATGCATAGCGTGCAATGGTGCGAGGCCAGCGCTTCGAGGTCTTCGCCCTCGGGCATCGGCGTGCGCCCGGCGGTGCGCGTGAGGATGACGGTCTGGGTGACTTCCGGCAGCGTCAGCGATTCGCCGGCGGCGGCCATCGACGCCATCGCCGACGAGACACCGGGGACGACGGCCCATTCGACTCCTGCGGCGGTGAGCGGGCGCGTCATCTCGATCAGCGCGCCGTAAAGTCCGGGGTCGCCGGTCTGCAGGCGGATCACCGTCTCGTGCCGGCTGGCCTGGTCGAGCAGCCAGTCGACCATCTCTTCGAGCGTCATGTCCTTCGAATCGCGGATCGCGCAGCCTTCGGGGGCGTAGAGCGTCGCCGCCTGATCGACAAGCGAACCGGCATAAAGGATCGCGCCGGACTGCTCGAGCAGCTTGCGGCCCTTGACCGTGATCAGGTCGGGGTCGCCGGGGCCGGCGCCGACAAACCAGATTTTTCCAGGCATCAGTGGATACTCCGTGTGTGGATGGAAAAGCACGCAATCGTCGCTGTCATTGGGCGCTCTTTCCTTGATGTTTGATAAGTTCGGTCAGCTCGCCGATGCTGCGCGGCGATTGTCCGGTTTGAAGATGGCCGGCGGCGACCAGCTGGCGATGCAG
>JAGNOM010000337.1 GCA_017990155.1 Propionivibrio sp.
GCTCCCGACCATGGCTATTCTTTTTCGCTGCATGGCTGCATGGCTGCATGGCTGCATGGCTGCATGGCCGAAGATCTATAATGGAGGCAGCGGAACGAACGCGGGTTGAACGCAGAATAAACGCCAGGGCAATCGCATGAATGCCGACGCATCAACTCCTCCCCCTTCAAGGGGGAGGTCGGGAGGGGGATGGGGTTATCTGGCGGCTATTTCGTCGATCAAACCCCCGTTCGCGCCCCATCCCCACCCCATCCCTCCCCTTGAAGGGGAGGGGCGGGCGTTTATGCGATTGCCCTCGAATAAACGCCGAGTGAACGCGATTTGAGGGAACGACAATGAATTCAACATCTTCAGCAAGGCGCAATAGTTTCAGGCCCGAGCTTTCCGGAACGGCGCTTGCGCTTGCCAGCCTGCTGTCAGTTCCCGCAGGCGCCGCAGACCTCTCGGAGTTGGCGCTGGAAGACCTGCTGCGGGTGGACGTCGTCAGCGCCTCGCGTTTTGCCCAGTCGACCGAGGACGCGCCGGCGACGGTCAGCGTCATTGGCGAGGAGGAACTGCGCAGCCACGGTTACCGCAACCTGGGCGAAGCGCTGGTCACGCTGCCCGGCGTCTATTCCAGCTACGACCGCGGCTATACGCTGCTTGGCGTGCGTGGTTTCAACCGTCCGGGCGATTATGGCTCGCGCCTGCTGCTGCTGACCGACGGCGCGCGGCGCAACGATCCGCTTTACGATCAGGCATTGTTCGGCAACGAGGCGCCGATCGAGATCGACTGGGTCAAGCGGCTGGAGTTCGTCACCGGGCCGGCCTCTGCCGTTTATGGCTCGAACGCGCTGTTCGGCACGGTCAATACCGTCATGCTCAGCGGCGCTGACGTCGACGGCTATCGCGTCACGGTTGACGCCGGCTCCGACGACAGCAAACACGTTGGCCTGGTCGCCGGGAAGACGCTGGAAGGCGACCGCGAGTGGTTCGTCGGCTTTTCCGCCTACAAGTCCGATGGCGCCGACCTCGACTTTCCGGCCTTCAACGGTGCCGACAACGGCCAGGCGAATGGCCTCGACGGCGAGGAATATCAGAAGCTCTACGCCAAGTACCGCTGGGGCAACTGGCGCCTGACGGCCAACTGGAGTTCGCGCGACAAGGACATTCCGACCGGCTGGTACGACACGACCTTCGGAAATAGCGGCACAACGGCGAAGGACGAGAGTCGCCTGATCGAACTCCGCTACGACGGCGACGTGAGTCACGGGTGGAAACCCTCGTTCCGGATCTTCAACGGCAGTTATCGCTTCGATGGCGACTATAACTACGACCCTGATCCGAACACCAAGGACCATGCCCATGCCGAATGGACTGGTACCGAGCTGCAAATGGCCTATACGGGAATCGCGGCGCACAAGCTGGTCGTGGGTGTCGACGCGCAGTGGAATACGCGCGTCGAACAGGAGTACTACGAAGCCGATACCGGCAATATGATCCTCGACACCGACGACACCTCGCGCACCTTCGGCCTGTACGCGCAGGACGAGTGGCGCTTTCATCCACAATGGCTGTTGAACGTCGGCCTGCGCTACGACAAGCACAGCGATTTCGACGCCGTGACGTCGCCGCGCGCGGCGCTGATCTGGCAGCCGACGCAGCGTTTGAGCCTGAAGGGGATCGTCGGCAGTTCGTACCGGACGCCGAATGCGTACGAGCGCTTCTATAACGACGGCGGCGATTCACAGAACGCCAATCCCGATCTGCAGCCTGAGGAAGTCGCCAGCGTCGAACTCGCCGCCGGCTATCGTTTTGGCCAGAACGGGCGGGTCGGGCTGAGTGTCTACCGCAACGAGATCACGGACCTGATCGACCAGGTGACCGATTCTTCCGGCGTTTCGACCTTCATCAACCAGGACAAGGTCAAGGCGCGCGGCGTCGAGGTCGACGCGGAAAACCGCTGGGTGGGCGGGGTCCGGCTGCGCGGCAGCATCGCCTGGCAGAAAAGTGAGAAGGCGGACGGGACCGGGCTCGTCGATTCGCCGAAGTGGCTGGGCAAGGCGGTTCTGTGCCTGCCGGTCGCGTTCGGCTGGACGGCGAATGGCGAAATTATCGGCGTGTCGTCGCGCAAGGGCGACAACGGTCGCGTGCCCGGCTACGGCATCGTGAATCTGTCCCTGCTCTCGGCGCCCGCCGCCCGTTTCGGGCAATTCAGCCTGTCGCTCTACAATCTGGGCGACAAGAAGTATTACGATCCGACCAGCCACTACATGGCGCACGAATCGATCGAACAGGATGGCCGGCAGTTCCGTTTGCGCTGGACGCTGCCGCTCTAGTGATGATGAAAACGCAACTTTCCTTCCGCTGCCTGCATACCTGCGCGATCGCCGCCCTCGCCGTCGTGCACCTGGCGATGGTGCCGGAAGCTGTGGCGCAGAGGCAGGCGCCGGAAGCCGAGCTCAAGGCGGCGATCATTTCGAACATGCTTCTCTTCGTCGAGTGGCCGACTACCGGCTCAACGTCGGCGCCGGGCGATCGGCTCGTCGTCTGCTTCCAGGAGCCGAGTCCGGTCGCCGATGCCTTGCTCCGGCTTGACGGAAAGTCCGTAAAGGGGAAGTCGCTGAAGGTGATGCAGGTCAGCAGCAGCGATGCCGGCGGCTGTCACGCCTTGTATCTGGCACCGGGCAGCGCCGCCAATCTCGATACGATCCTGCCGGGGCTTTCGCGCGCGCCGATTCTCGTTACCGCCGACTCGCCTGACTACGCCAAGCGCGGCGTCATGCTGAATCTCGATCTCGCCGGCGGACGCGTGGTCTTCGACATTGATCTGCGTTCGGCGCAGAAGGCCGGGCTGCAGATCAGCTCGAAAGTGCTGCGACTCGCGCGACAGGTGATCGAGTAATCATGGTCATGAAGCCGCATTCCAGCCGATCGAAGCGCCTGCGAGTGCTGACCACGGGACTGGCCGCCTTCATTACCGTGGCTTTGCTGATGGCGTATCAGTTCGTCTCCGATCGTAATCAACTGGAAGAAGAACTGCGTACGGAGGCGATGATCATCGGTGCCAGCAGTTCCGCAGCGCTGCTGTTCGAAGACCAGAGTGCCGCGAAGGAAATCCTCACGACCATTCGCCTGACGCCGCGAATCCTCGGCGGCGCCTTGTATCGCGCCGATGGGAAGCTGTTCGCAAGCGAGAACGACATTCATGGCGTTTTTCCGGAAAAAATTGATCCGTTCAACCCGAACAATCCGGCCGAAATGGATATCGAGCGCGATCCGGACCTGTTTTCCGGCCTGGTCCGGGAGGAGGTCTTCCAGCAGGCCGTTCCCGTCGGAACGCTGTTGCTGCATGTCACCTACCGCTCGCTCTACTGGCGCATGGCCGAGTACGCGCTCGGCGTCGTGCTGATCGTCGCCTTCGGCTTTCTGCTGGCGCATCGCTTCACGCTCACGCTCAGGAAGCAGATGGCGTTCACCGAAGGTCAGCTGGAGCACATGGCGCTCTACGATCGCGTGACCGATCTGCCGAACCGTCGCTATTTCGAGCACGAACTGCGCAAGGCGATCGCGCGCATCAAGCGCGAGGG
>JAGNOM010000338.1 GCA_017990155.1 Propionivibrio sp.
CGGAAGCCCTTCAGGGCGATTGGCGGCGGCGCCCCGCTTGAGCCAGCGACGCAGTTTTGCCTGAAGTTCCTCGGGTTCGATCGGTTTCGCCAGATGGTCGTTCATTCCCGCCGCCAGGCAGCGTTCGCGCGCTTCGGGCATGGCGTTGGCGGTCATCGCCACGATCGGCAGGTCGGCGTACTCCGCGCGTTTGCGAATCTGCCGGGTGGCCGTGACGCCGTCCATCACCGGCATTTGCATGTCCATGAAGACGAGGTCGTAGCCGTCGGCCCCTGACGCTCGCGTGATCATCTCGATCGCCTTCGCTCCGTTGTCGGCGACGTCGACGACGAAGCCGAAATGCCGGAGCAGTTCCGAAGCGACTTCCTGGTTGATTTCGTTGTCTTCGACGAGCAGGATGCGCGCGCCAGCGAGGTCCGAAAGTCCGCTATCCGCCGACTGCGAACCGGCTTCGGCTTTGCCTTTGGAATCGCCATGACGTCCGGACAGGCCGGCGCCGAGAACGCGCATCACGGTGTCGAACAGCAAGGATGAAGCCACGGGTTTCAGCAGCAGACTGTCGATGCCGGCATCGTTGGCTGCGGACAACACCTCGTCGCGACCATACGAAGTGACCATTACGAGACGCGGCGTCTGTTGCGGCAGAGCCTTCCTGATCTCGACCGCCGTCTCGGCACCATCCAGCCCCGGCATCCGCCAGTCGAGAAACACGATGTCGTAGGGTGCTCCGACCGCCTTCGCGCGCAGAATCTCATCGATGGCCTCACGACCGCTGCCGGCCGACGCGACGCTGAAGGTCATACAGCTCAGCATGTCGCAAAGCACTTCGCGGGCGTTCGCATTGTCATCGACGACCAGCATCCGGCCTCCGCGCAGATCCGGCTGCGGCAGCATTCGCCGCTGGCCGGCTCGCGCGCGCGGCAGGCGGACGGTGAACCAGAACTCGGAACCCTTACCCGCTTCGCTGCGGACGCCAACCTCGCCGTTCATCAGCCCGGCCAGTTGTTTCGAGATGGCCAGTCCAAGGCCGCTCCCGCCGTACTTCCGCGTCGTCGAGCTGTCCGCCTGTTCAAAACTCCGGAATAGTCGATTGAGGTGGTTCTCCTCAATGCCGATCCCGGTGTCGATCACCGAAAAGCGGAGCAGGACGTTTTCCGCACGCTCTTCCACCAGCGAAGCGTGGATGTGAATCTCACCGTGTTCGGTGAATTTGACCGCGTTGTTGGCGAAATTGATCAGGATCTGCCCGATGCGCAACGGATCGCCGACGAGATGTGTGGGGACATCATGGTCGATGCGGATGATCAACTCCAGCCCCTTGTCCGACGCCCGTTCACCGACGAGCGCGGCAACGTTCGAAAAGACGCTGTCGAGTTCGAAGTCGACGCTTTCGACGCCCATTTTCCCGGCTTCGATCTTGGACAGGTCAAGAATGTCGTTGATGACGCCGAGCAGATGCTTGCTCGACGCCTGGATCTTTGCCATGTAGTCGCGTGGCCGCGGCGCGAGATCGGAGCGCAGGGCGAGTTCCGAGAGGCCGATGATGGCATTCATCGGCGTGCGGATTTCATGGCTCATGTTGGCCAGAAAGTCGGCCTTCGACTTCGCGGCGGCTTCGGCCAGCTGATTCGCCCGTCGCATCTCGTCCATCAGCAAGCGCTCGGCCGTGATGTCGTCGATCACCCAGACCGAACCCTTGCTTCGGTCGGAGGTATCGATGGCGCGCCCGACGATGCGCGTCCAGATGATCGAGCCGTCCTTGCGCAGCATCTGTTGCTCGCGCCGGAACACGCCGCCGCTCCACAATTCGGCCTGTGCTTCACGGCCGACGCGATCGTAGGCGGCCTGGTCCGGATACCAGGAACGGATCGACTTGCCGATCAGATCGCCGTCCGGCCAACCGAGGATTTCATGCATACGGCGATTGCAGCGCCGGGCGACGCGGTTCACCAGAAGCACGATGCCCGAGCTTGCCGAGTCAACGATCGCCTGCTGTTCGACGTTGGCCAGATGCAGCGCGTTGGCCGCGGCGCGTTCGGCGGTGATGTCCTCGAAAATGACGACGACGCCTTTCTGCAGGTCGGCTGCGTCAATCGCCCGGCTCGCGATGCGGCACCAGATCGTCCCGCCATCGCGGCGGACGAAGGACATTTCGCGGAGATCCGACTCGCCGCACGCCAAACGACGATAAATGTCGCGTCCCATGGCTTCATACGAATCGTCATCGCTGTACCAGAGGCGCGTTGACTGCCCGACTTGCTCACCTTCGGCGTAACCGAGTATTTCGTCCAGCCGACGATTGCAGCGAACGATCGTCCGGTTGATCAGGAGGACGATCCCGGCGCTGGCCGCTTCGAATATCGCTTCCTGCTCACGAACGGCGGCGTTCAGCTGTGCGGTCCGACTCTCGACCAGTTCTTCCAGATGCTCGCGATGGCGATCGAGTTCCGCGCTCATGCGCTTCTTTTCGGAAATGTCTTCCTTGATCGCCAGATAATGCGAAACCGTCCCGTCCGGCTGCCTGACCGGCGCGATCGTCGCAAACTCCGTGTACTCGCTGCCGTCCTTGCGCTGGTTGATCAACTCACCGCTCCATGGCTCGCCTTGAACCAGTTTCGCCCACATCGTTTCGTAGGCTGCATCAGGCGTCAAACCCGACTGGAGAATTCTCGGATTGCTGCCGATCGCTTCCTCGCGGGTATATCCGGTCGTGCGCAGGAAGCTCTCGTTGACGTATTCGATCCGGGCATCCAGATCGGTGATGACGATGCTCTCCGAGCTTTGTTCCACGGCCATGAAGAGCTTTCGCAGGCGATCTTCCTGGTACTTCCGCTCGGTGATGTTCTCCTTGATCGCCACATAGTGCGTGATCCGGCCGTTGGCCTCGCGTAGCGGGACGATGATCGCCGATTCAATCTGCTCCTCACCGCCCTTCGTCTGATTAACGAACTCGCCATGCCATGTCTCACCGCGCAATAGGGTTTGCCACATTCCGTCGTAAGTGGCGACCGGCGTTTTCCCTGATTTCAGTATCTTTGGCGACTGTCCGATCGCCTCCTCGCGTGAATAGCCGGTGTTACGCACGAAGGCTTCATTGACGTATTCGATGCGGCAGTCGAGATCGGTGATGATCACCGGCGTCGGCGTCTGCTCGACGACCAGCGAGAGTCTCTGGATCTCCGCCGCCACCGACTTCTCGGCGGTGATGTCGCGCCAGATCGCCAGTAGATAGCCGCGACCATTCAAATGCAGGCTGCTTACGCTCACGCGCACATCGATGACGACGCCGTCCTTGCGACGATGCTGCGTTTCGAACACGGCACGGCCATCCGCGACGATCCGGCTGGTAATCGCCGCCAGTTCCTCCGCGCTCATCTCGGCCTGGATTTCCTGCACCGTCTGTGCAAGTCGCTCTTCGCGCGTGTAGCCCAGCATCCGGCAACTCGCCTCGTTGATCTGGATGAAAGCCAGCGTCTCCGGATCGGCGAGCTCGATCGCATCCGGCGCCTGGTCGAAGACGGCTTCGGCCAGCGCCTGGCTGTGGCGCGACTCGGCCAGTGCTTC
>JAGNOM010000339.1 GCA_017990155.1 Propionivibrio sp.
CGATCTGGGCCGGCATGGCCTTGCTGCTGGTGATGACCGTGATCGCGCTGGCCTTCGGCGTGCACATGGTGATGGCGATCGGCGGCGCCGACATGCCGGTGGTGGTGTCGATGCTCAACAGCTACTCCGGCTGGGCCGCGGCGGCCACCGGCTTCATGCTCGGCAACGACCTGCTGATCGTCGTCGGCGCGCTGGTCGGCTCCTCGGGCGCGATCCTGTCCTACATCATGTGCCGCGCGATGAACCGCAACTTCATCAGTGTGATTGCCGGCGGCTTCGGCTCCGGCGGCGGCGCCTCCGTAACGGCGGCAGACGGCTCCGAGCCGGCCGGCGAGGTCACGTCGATCAGCGCGGTGGATACCGCCGACCTGCTGCGCGATGCCAAGAACGTCGTGATCGTGCCGGGCTACGGCATGGCGGTCGCGCAGGCCCAGCACGTGGTCTGCGAGATCGTCAACGTGCTGCGCGGACAGGGTGTCGCCGTGCGCTTCGCCATCCACCCGGTCGCCGGTCGCATGCCCGGCCACATGAACGTACTGCTCGCCGAAGCCAAGGTCCCCTACGACATCGTGCTCGAGATGGACGAGATCAACGAGGACTTCCCGGACACCGACGTCGCCATCGTCATCGGCGCCAACGACATCGTGAACCCGGCCGCCCAGGAAGACCCGGGCAGCCCGATCGCCGGCATGCCGGTGCTGGAAGTATGGAAGGCGAGGACCTCGATCGTGATGAAGCGCAGCATGGCGTCGGGCTACGCCGGGGTCGACAACCCGCTGTTCTACAAGGAAAACAACCGCATGCTGTTCGGCGACGCCAGGAAGATGCTCGACGAGGTGCTGGGTGCGCTGAGCGCCTGATCGACAAGCCGTACCGACGCTGGAAGCGTCCGAATCGTCGCCCTGCGCACGCCGATCCGGACGACCGATTCACAACAACTCAAAGAGATTGCGAAGGGAGACAAATCATGACGCTCGGCCTGCAAGCACTGTTGGCATTCATACCGATATGCCTCTCCGGCCTCCTTCTCATCGGACTCGGGTGGTCGGCCAAGCGTGCCATGCCCCTGGTCTACTTCGTGACCGCGGCGATCGCGTTGCTCGCCTGGGGCGTGAGCCTCAACCGTATCGCGGCGGCCACGCTCGAGGGGCTGATCATCACGGTCCAGGTGCTGTGGATCATCTTCGGCGCGCTGCTGCTGCTGAACACCCTGAAGCACTCGGGCGGCATCGCCAGCATCCGCAGCGGGTTCGCGCGCATCAGTCCTGATCGACGCGTGCAGGTCATCCTCATCGCGTGGTTGTTCGGATCGTTCATCGAGGGTGCGTCCGGCTTCGGGACACCGGCCGCCGTGGCCGGCCCGCTGATGGTGGCGGTCGGCTTTCCGGCGCTGTCGGCGGTGATGTTCGGGATGATCATCCAGTCGACGCCGGTCTCCTTCGGCGCCGTCGGTACGCCATTGATCGTCGGCGTGCAGGGCGGCCTTCAGCGCGAGGCGATGACCGCGGCACTGCAGGCGCAGGGGCAGGACTGGACGGCCTTCTTCAATCTGATCGTCGAGCGCGTCTCCTTGGGCCATGCCATCTGCGGCACGCTGATCCCCGTGTTCTTGGTAATGTTCATGACGCGATTCTTCGGTCGCAACAAGTCGTGGGCCGAGGCCTTGCCGATCGTGCCGTTCGCGCTCTTCTCCGCATTCGCCTTCACCGTCCCGTATGCCCTGGCCGGCCGCTTTCTCGGGCCTGAGTTCCCGTCCTTGCTCGGAGGTCTGCTCGGCCTTACCGTGGTATCCCTCGCGGCGCGGGCCGGGTTCCTGGTGCCGAAGAAGAGTTGGGACTTCGCCGAGCCGAAGGAGTGGCCGGCCGAATGGATGGGCACCTTCGAAATGAAGATCGACCAGAACACGAGGAAAATCCCCATCTTCGTCGCCTGGCTGCCTTACCTGTTGCTTGCCCTGGTGCTGGTGCTCAGCCGCACGGTGGCACCCTTTAAGCAAGCGCTGCTGTCGGTGAGTTGGAGCGTACGCGACATCCTCGGCGAGCCGGGCATCAGCGGCAATTTCCAGCCCCTGTACCTCCCCGGCGGCGTACTGGTCGCCGTGTGCTTGGTGACGATCATTTTGCACAAGATGTACCTCCCTTCCTTCGGGAGGGCGGTCAAGGAATCCTCCACCACGCTGCTGAGCGCCGGCTTCGTACTGGTGTTCACCGTGCCGATGGTCCGCATCATGATCCAGTCCGGCGTGAACGCGAACGAGTTCGCGAGCATGCCGATCTCGATGGCACTCTGGGTGGCATCAGCGGTCGGGGACATCTACCCGATATTCGCCCCGACGGTCGGCGCTCTCGGGGCCTTTCTTGCCGGTTCGAACACTGTGTCGAACCTGATGCTGAGCCAGTACCAGTACAGCGTTGCGCAGGCACTGGGCGTCAGCGGCGCAACAATGGTCGCAGCGCAGTCCATCGGAGCGGCGGCGGGCAACATGATCGCGATCCACAACGTGGTGGCCGCGTCGGCGACCGTGGGGGTCATGGGGCGCGAGGGGCAGATCCTGCGGCGCACCATCATCCCGACGATCTACTACGTGGCTCTTGCCGGAATACTGGCGATGCTGTCTATGCATGTATTGAACTTGGGCGACCCCTTGCTGGGCGTGAAATTGCCGTGAGTAACTGACCGTTGTAAGCACTATTACCCGAACTCGGCAATATTGACCGTAGCTGTGTGATCGCGCTTTGTCGGCAAGAGCCCAGCGCGGGCAGGGCGTCACGACTGCGCTGGGTTCTGATCGAATGTATGGAGCGTACGACTATGACCACTACCCTCAAACAGATAGGTGCCTTCTCGTCGCCACCGCGTGTCGGCCTCTTCGTCACCTGCCTGGTCGATGCGATGCGCCCCAGCGTCGGCTTCGCCACGCTCAAGCTGCTGCGCGATGCCGGATGCCGTGTCGAGGTACCGGACGCGCAGACCTGCTGCGGCCAGCCGGCTTTCAACAGCGGCGACACCGCCGACGCGGCAGTGCTCGCCCGCCATTTCATCGAGACCTTCGAGGGCTACGACTACGTCGTCGCGCCTTCCGGCTCCTGCGTCGGCATGACGCGGGCGCACTACGCCGAGGCCCTGGCGGACGATCCCGCTTGGGCCGAACGCGCACGCCGGCTCGGCGAACGCACATACGAACTCATGAGCTTCCTGGTGGACGTGATGCACTTTGCGCCCGCCGATGTGAAGCTCGACACCAGCTTCACCTACCACGACAGTTGCTCGGGCCTGCGCGAGCTCGGTGTGCACGACCAGCCGCGCGCCCTGCTCGACAAGGTGTCCGGGCTCACGCTGAAGCCGCTGGAAGGCAACGACGTGTGCTGCGGTTTCGGCGGCACCTTCTGCGTCAAGTATCCGGCGATCTCGAACGCGGTCGTCGGCGAGAAGGCCGACGCCATCGACCGCAGCGGCGCGAGCCTGCTGCTCGGTGGCGACCTCGGCTGCCTGATGAACATGGCCGGCAAGCTCAAGCGCAAGGGCT
>JAGNOM010000340.1 GCA_017990155.1 Propionivibrio sp.
AGGCGAGCTGAATTCTGGTTGTTCGCTGGCGCTTGGCATGTGACTGTTGGGGTTTCTGAGGTGCTGTTTTCCGCGCCTGACGCGCGGCATTACTTTCTTTTGTCTTGCCAAAAGAAAGTAAGCAAAGAAAAGTCGCGCCCACAGCGCCTCAGTCTCAAGGCAAGGCGTTTGAACACTCAAGCGCTGCTACGCACCAGTTTCAGCGAGAAGTAGAGGAACAGCCCACCGCAGGCGCGGTTGAGCCAGGTCGCCAGCATTGGCGAGGCCTTGAAACGGCTGGATACTGTCGCAGACGACCAGGCAACGAAAAGGTTCCAAAGCGTGCCGTTGAAGGTGAACACGACGCCGAGGAATAACATCCCGAGTCCCTTGCTTGGGCTGGTCGGGTCGATGAATTGCGGCAGGAAAGCGAGAAAAAACAGCGCGACCTTCGGGTTCAGCGCGTTGGTCAGAAAGCCGCCCCAGAACACGCGCGACAGCGCTTCGGCCGCCAGCGCCTTCGCCTGGTCGGCCGGTCGGCTGCGGCAGACGATCATCGAAATCCCGAGATAAAACAGGTAAGCCGCGCCGACGTACTTGACGATGGCAAAGCCGAGCGCGGAGGCCGAAAGCAGCGCCGACAGCCCGAACGCAGCGGCGCTCACATGCACGAAACAGCCAGCGCCGATACCGAGCGCGGCGACTGCACCGGCGCGCGCGCCCTGGCTCGCCGAACGCCCGACGATGTAGAGCGTGTCGGCACCGGGCGTGATGTTCAACAGCAATCCTGCAATGACGAAAAGGGCGAGGTCGTGCGTGCCAAACATGAGAGCCTCCGGAGCGATTAGGGCTGATGTGCCGGTCGCCGGCTATGCAGCCAGGCGGCGCTGGCGCCAAGGAGCATCATGCCGCCCATGCCCAGGGCCAGTGTCAGCGTTGAGCCCCAGAGCATCGGCGCGAGGACGCCGGCGAGCAGGCCGTTGAAACCCGATTGCAGGAACATCTGGCACGAAGCGGCGAGTCCGCGCTGTTGCGGGAAGGGATCAAGCGAGAGCAGCGTCAGGCTCGGCATGGCGACCGACATGCCAAAGGTGTAAACGAAGATCGGCAGCACGCTCCACGGCAGTCCGGGTGGCAGTGTCAGGTTGAGGACAATGTTGCACAGCGTTGCCGCACCCATGATCAGGTAACCGCGCATGATCGTCTGGCGCGCCGTGATCTTGCCGGCGAAGCGCCCCGAGAGCCAGGAACCGCTCATCAGGCCGATCATCGCCGGGCCGAACAACCAGAAAAAGCCGGTTTCCGGCACCCCGAGGTGGCGCATCAGGAAGACCGGCGCCGACATCACGTAGATGAAGAAACCGCCGAAGTTGAACGCCAGCCCGGCGCAGGCGAGGAGGAAGGTGCCCGAGGTCAGGACTTTCCAGTAAGCGCGCGCCAGGTAGGCTGGGTGCATTGGCTGCCGTTGCGCCACCGGCAGCGTTTCCGGCAGCAGGCGCCAGCAGGCGAACCAGAGCATGAAGGTGGCGACGACGAGGAAAGCGAAGACGGATTGCCAGCCGAACCACTGCTGGAGCCGGCCGCCGATCACCGGCGCAATGGCCGGGGCGAGGGCGAACATCATGCTGATGTGCGACATCAGTCGCTGCGCCGCTGCGCCGTCGTAGAGATCGCGCACGATGGCGCGGCTGACGACGATACCGGCACCGGCCGAGATACCCTGCAAGGCGCGCAGGACCCACAGATGCTCGATGCGCGTCGCGAAAACGCAGCCGGCCGAAGCGAGTGCGAACAGCGCCAGCGAAACGAGGATGACGCGTCGCCGGCCCAGCGCGTCGGCCAGTGCGCCGTGCCAGAGCGACATGACGGCGAACGGGATCATGTACGCGGTGAGCGTCTGTTGCACTTGCAGCGGCGTCGCGTTGAGACTCGCGCCGATGTCGTGGAACGACGGCAGGTAGGTGTCGATCGAGAACGGGCCGAGCGCGGAGAGGGCGGCGAGCAGGATCGTCATGCCGCGCGGCGAGAGGGTACGGGTCGGTTGCAAATCAGTCCTTGGTGAAACGGCGGTACTGGACCGCCTCGGCAATATGAGACGAAAGAATGGCGTCGCTCGCCGCCAGATCGGCGATCGTGCGCGCGACCTTGAGCACGCGGTGATAGGCGCGCGCCGAGAGGTTGAGGCGGGTGACGGCGTTTTTCAGCAGCGCGGCGCCGGCGCCATCCGGCTGGCAGTGGGTGTCGATTTCCTTGGTGCTCAGGCGTGCGTTCGGCTTGTTCTGGCGCGTCTGCTGGCGCGCGCGCGCTTGCGAGACGCGGTCGCGGACGGTGGCCGACGACTCGCTCTCGGCAACGCCTTGCAGCGCCTCGGCCGGCAGCGCCGGCACCTCGATCTGCAGATCGATGCGGTCGAGCAACGGACCCGAGAGCTTGCTGCGATAGCGCGCCACCTGGTCCGGCGAGCAGCGGCAACGATTGGCGTTGTCGCCTGTCCCGCCGTGATGCCCGCAAGGACACGGATTCATCGCCGCGATGAGCTGGAACTGCGCCGGAAAATCCGCCTGCCGCGCCGCGCGTGAAATATGGATGCGGCCGCTTTCCAGCGGTTCGCGCAAGGCTTCGAGCACGCGCCGATCGAACTCGGGCAGCTCGTCGAGGAACAGAACGCCCTGGTGCGCGAGCGAGATTTCGCCCGGACGCGGCACGCTGCCGCCACCGACGAGCGCCGCGGACGACGCCGTGTGGTGCGGTGACCTGTATGGATGGCGCTTGAATCCTTCGGGACGGAACTGGCCGGCGAGCGACAGCACCGCCGCCGATTCCAGCGCCGCCTCTTCCGTCATCGGCGGCAGAAGGCCTGGCAGGCGCGTGGCAAGCATCGACTTCCCGCTGCCCGGCGGCCCCGCGAACAAGATCGAATGCGCACCGGCGGCGGCGATTTCGAGCACGCGCTTGGCTTGCGTTTGGCCGCGTACGTCTGAGAGGTCGGGATGGCCGACCGGATCGACTGTGTCGCCTGCGTCGGGAAGACACGGTTCGAGCGAACCCTGCCCGCTCAGGTGAGCGCAGACGTCGAGCAGCGAGCGCGCTTTCAATATGCGGGCGTTGCTCGCCAGTGCTGCTTCGCGCGCGCTGTCTTCGGGCAGGACGAAGCTGCGCTGGCGGTTGCTGGCGGCGAGCACCATCGCCAGCGCGCCGCGAATCGGCCGCAATTGGCCGGAGAGCGAGAGTTCGCCGGCAAATTCGTAGTCGTTCAGCGCCTTGTCGGGAATCTGCCCTGAAGCGGCGAGGATGCCGAGCGCGATCGGCAGGTCGAAACGCCCCGATTCCTTGGGCAGATCAGCGGGGGCCAAGTTGACGGTGATGCGCTTCGCCGGAAACTCGAACCCCGAGTTCTGCAGCGCGGCGCGTACGCGGTCGCGCGCTTCCTTGACCTCGGTGTCGGGCAGGCCGACCAGCGTCACCTGCGGCAAACCGCCGGCCAGATGTACCTCGACCGCGACTTCCGGCGCGGAAAGTCCGTCGAGACCAC
>JAGNOM010000071.1 GCA_017990155.1 Propionivibrio sp.
CAGCTGGTACATCGTCGGGCTGGCGGTCGCGGCGTTCTTCCTGGCGGCGACGTATCCCTATACCAAGCGCTTCTTCGCCGTGCCGCAGGCCTACTTGGGTGTGGCGTTCGGCTTCGGCATCCCGATGACCTACGCCGTCAACCTCGGCGGCATCCCGCTGGAGGCGTGGGTTTTGCTGCTGGCCAACGTGTTTTGGGCGATGGCCTACGACACCGAATACGCGATGGTCGACCGTGACGACGACCTGAAAATCGGCATCAAGACTTCCGCCGTCACCTTCGGCCGTTTCGACGTCGCCGCCGTGATGGGCTGCTATGCGATTACTTTTGCGCTGATCGGCTGGGTCGGCTTTCGCCTGCACATGGGCTGGCCGTTTTACGCCGGACTGGCGGGGGCGGTGGCGCTCGCCGGCTATCACTACACGCTGATCCGCGGGCGCGAGCGGATGCGCTGCTTCAAGGCTTTTCTGCACAACAACTGGGTCGGCGCCAGCATCTTTGCCGGCATCGTCCTCGATTTCCTGTTTCAAACCGGACTGAGCAAATAATGAAATATCACGACCTACGCGACTTCATCGCGCAACTGGAAAGCATCGGCGAACTCAAGCGCATCCGTACCGAGATCGACACGCGCTTCGAGATGACCGAAATCTGCGACCGCGTGCTGCGTGCGGGTGGTCCGGCGATCCTGTTCGAGAATCCGAAGGGGCATTCCGTGCCTGTCCTCGCCAACCTCTTCGGCACGCCGCGCCGCGTGGCGCTCGGCATGGGTGAGGAGTCGGTCGAGGCGCTGCGCGAAGTCGGCAAGCTGCTCGCCTTCCTCAAGGAGCCGGAGCCGCCCAAGGGGCTGAAGGACGCGTGGGACAAGCTACCGGTGTTCAAGCAGGTGCTCAACATGTCGCCGAAGATCGTCTCCTCGGCGCCGTGCCAGGAGATCGTCTGGGAAGGCAAGGACGTCGATCTCTCGCGCCTGCCGATCCAGCATTGCTGGCCGGGCGACGTGGCGCCATTGATCACTTGGGGGCTGACGGTAACGCGTGGCCCCGCCAAGGCACGCCAGAATCTCGGCATCTATCGGCAGCAGGTGTTGGGGCCGAACAAGGTCATCATGCGCTGGCTGGCGCATCGTGGCGGGGCGCTCGACTTCCGCGATCATTGCCTGGCCAATCCGGGGCAGCCGTTTCCGGTGTCGGTGGTGCTCGGCTGCGATCCGGCGACGATCCTCGGCGCGGTGACGCCGGTACCGGACAACGTTTCCGAGTACCAGTTCGCTGGCCTGCTGCGCGGTGCCAAGACCGAGTTGATCAAGTGCCTGGGCAACGATCTGCAAGTGCCGGCCTCGAGCGAAATCGTGCTGGAAGGCTTCATCGATCCGAACGAGACGGCGCTCGAAGGCCCGTACGGCGACCACACCGGCTACTACAACGAGCAATCGACTTTCCCGGTGTTCACCATCGAGCGCATCACCATGCGCAAGAACCCGATCTACCACAGCACCTACACCGGCAAGCCGCCCGATGAGCCGGCAATGCTGGCCGTGGCGCTGAACGAGGTGTTTGTGCCGTTGCTGCAGAAGCAGTATCCGGAAGTCGTCGATTTCTACCTGCCGCCGGAAGGCTGCTCGTACCGGCTGGCGACGGTGAGCATTCGCAAGCAGTACCCCGGCCATGCCAAGCGCGTGATGTTCGGTATCTGGAGCTTCCTGCGCCAGTTCATGTACACCAAGTTCATCATCGTCGTCGATGAGGACGTGAACATCCGCGACTGGAAGGAAGTGATCTGGGCGATGACCACCCGCGTCGATGCCGCGCGCGACACCTTGATCGCCGAGAACACGCCGATCGACTACCTCGACTTCGCCTCGCCGGTCGCCGGCCTCGGCAGCAAAATGGGACTCGACGCCACCAACAAGTGGCCGGGTGAGACGACCCGCGAGTGGGGCACGCCGATCGTCATGGATGCGGCGGTGAAGCAGCGCGTCGATATGATGTGGGATAGCCTCGGCTTGTAGGTTTCAGCCCGCTTCCCGGAGAAAAACAGCGGCGCTGCGTCTTTTCTCCGGGCCGTGGCAGCGTATGATGCAATCCAGTCAAAAGCAAAACAACATGTCATAAACGGGGACCAGGACCTGATGACGCAGCCAGTTGACCCGCAGCGCGATCCTCAACGCAAAAAACGGCGACTGACGCCCATCGGCGTGGCGTTGCTTTATGCCGTCTTCGCCGCGCTCTGGATCACCGTTTCCGGCGCCTTGCTGAACATGAGTGTCGACGACCCGGTCCTGCAGGGGCGGATCGAAATAGCCAAGGGGCTGCTCTTCGTCGCCGTTACCAGCAGCCTCTTGTATGTCGTGCTTCGCGAATGGGGCGCGTCGGTGTCCGAGGCTGCCGCCATCTCCCGGAGCCGTTCTGCCGTCAGGCGCGTGGGCGCCGGGTCGCGGACGCTGTTGCTCGTCATCCTCTCCTTGCTCGTCCCGTTGTCCGGATTCGTCGTGCTCAAGGTTCACGAGCCGCAGGTCGAGCGCGAAGCCTTTGCCAACCTGAAGGCGATCGCCGACCTCAAGGCCAGTCAGATCGAGAACTGGTTGTACGAGCGCCAGAACGACGGTGCCGTGATCATGGCTTCGGCCGATCTGCTGCGACAGGTTGCGGCCCTGCAAAAGGAACAGGATGCCGATGGCGCCGTGCGCGAGGCCGTCCGCGCGCATCTGATTTCCGCCGTCGATCCGGTGCAGTACGAAGCGGCCTTGCTCGTCGATCCGCTGAGTCAACCCTTGCTCGAGATCGGCAAGTTCCGCGGACAGTTGCCGAGCACGACGGCGCTGCTGCAGCCAGCACTGGAAACGCATCAGGCCCGGCATAGCGAAGTGGTTGCCGATGCGGATGGCGCCTTGCGCCTCGATTTCGTCGTCCCGCTCGTGTCGTTCGCCAGCAACGGTCAGCGCGAGTCGGTCGGGGGGCTGATCCTCAGCGTCCGGCCCGAGCAGTTCATGTTCCCCTTTGTCGAGCACTGGCCGACCGCCAGCGCCAGCGGAGAAACCTTGCTCGTCCGGCGCGATGGCGAACAGGTGCTGTTCATCAACGAACCGCGCGGTTTCAAGGGCGGTGGACTGGCCCTGCGGCAGCCGGCGATGCTGACGGACGATCCGGTCGTTGCGGCGGTCAACGAGGCGCGTTCGGGCGTCGGCAAAGGCCGGGACTATCGCGGCATCGACGTGCTGGCGGCCTATCGCCCGGTGACCGGGACGGAATGGGTGGTCGTCGCCAAACTCGACCGCAGCGAAGTGATGATGCCGCTCCGCCAATTGTCCTTCTGGGTGAGCCTGATTGCGCTGCTCGCACTGGTCGTGATCGGCGCCGTGATCTTCCTGCTCTGGCGCCAGCGCGAACGGACCGTGGAACTGGAAATGCAGGCGCGCTCGGACAAGGTGCTCAGACAGTTCTACGACCTGCCATTCATCGGCATTGCCATCAGCTCTCCCGAAACCAAGAGCTGGTTGCGCTGCAACGACCGTCTGTGCGAAATCCTCGGCTACCCGCGCGAAGAACTGCTGCGCAAGACCTGGGCCGAAATGACCCACCCCGATGACCTGGCGGCGGACACGGCACAGTTTGAACGGCTTCTGCGCGGCGAGGTCGAGGCGTACACGCTGGACAAGCGTTTCATCCGCAAGGACGGCTCCGTCGTCTTCGTGACCCTCGACGTGCGCGGTGTGCGTGCTGCCGACGGCCGGATGGAACACGTTCTGGCGACGACGCAGGACATCACCGAACGCAGGCTGGCCGAGGTCAGGATGCAGCGCTTGACGGCGATTCACGCGGCCGTGAGCGAGTGCAATCAGGCGATCATTCGTTCGAGCAGCGCGGAAGAGTTGTTCCCGCAAATCTGCCGGATTGCCGTGCTCTTTGGCGGCATGAAGACCGCCTGGGTCGGTTTGCTCGACAAGGACACCCTGCTGGTGAAACCGGCGTTCAGCTTCGGCGACGATCTCGGTCTGCTCAGTGAGCTTCAGGTTTCCACCGATCCCGATCAGCCCAAAGGGCGCGGTCCGACGGGCATCGCCGTGCGCGAACGAAAACCGTACTGGGTGCAGAATTTCCTCACCGAGCCGGCGCTTGAGCCGTGGTACGACCGCGCCGAACGCTCGGGCTGGCGGGCGTCGGCCGCGCTGCCGCTGACGCGGGATGGTGAGGTGGTCGGCGCCTTCATTCTCTACGCCGGGGAATTCAACGCCTTCGACGACGCCGTGCAGATCCTGCTGATCAAGATGGCGCAGGACATCAGCTTCGCGCTGACCCTGTTTGCTCGCGAGGAAGAGCGGAAGGCGATGGAGGCTGCGCTGCGCGAGAGCGAAGGCCGTTTCCGCGAGCTCTACGAGAAGGCGCCGCTGCCCTACCAGTCGCTCGATATCGAAGGCCACATCCTGGAGGTCAATGACGCCTGGCTGACGCTCCTCGGCTTTGGGCGGGAAGAGGTCGTCGGGCGCTTTATCGGCGATTTCCTGACCGATGTCTCGATCACGACATTGCAGAACGAATTCCCGAAGTTCCAGCAACGCGGGCGGGTTGATGGACCGCTCTTCCATTTCGTGCACAAGGACGGGACGCGCCGGCTGCTGATGGTCAACGGGCAGATCGCGCGCGACAAGGAAGGGAACTTCCTGCGCACGCACTGCATCATGACCGACCTCACCGAGCGCCTGCAGTCGGCCGAGCAGCTCAAGCTGGCCGCCGCCGTCTTCGAGCAGAGCGCTGAAGGCATCATGATCACCGACGCCGGGTACAACGTGGTGATGGTCAATCAGGCCTACAGCGCGATCACGGGTTACAGCGCGGCGGAGGTGATCGGGAAACCGCCGCCCGTCGTGTCGTCGGGCTACCAGGACGAGCAATTCCTGAGTGCGGTGTGGGACGAAGTCAAGGCGAATGGCCGCTGGCACGGCGAAATCTGGAACCGGCGCAAGGACGGCGACGTTTATCCGGAACTCGTTTCGATCAGCCGCGTGCTCGACGCGGACGGGGAGATCGGGCACTACATCGCGATCGTCACCGACATCTCCGAGCACAAGGCGAACGAGGCGCATATTCATCGGCTGGCGCATTTCGACGCACTGACCGGTCTGCCGAACCGCAGCCTGCTGGCGGATCGCGTGGCGCAGTCGCTGAGCCGCGTCGAACGTAACACCGAGCCGCTGGCGCTGGTTTTCCTCGATCTCGATCGCTTCAAGAACGTCAACGACTCGCTCGGGCATCGCATCGGCGACGAGCTGCTGATTCAGGTTGCCGAGCGTCTGCGGCGTGCCTTGCGTGACGAGGATACGGTTTCCCGCCTGGGCGGCGACGAGTTCATCCTCGTCCTCCCCAATACCAATCCGGATGGTGCGGCGCACGTGGCCGAGAAAATCATCAAGGAGGTTGCAGCGCCGTACCACATTGAACATCACGAGCTGAACGTGACCGCGTCGCTGGGTATCGCCATGTATCCGACCGATGGCGACAGTTATGAAGCGCTGTCGATGTGCGCCGATACCGCGATGTATCGCGCCAAGCAGGGCGGGCGCAATACCTTCCGCTTCTTCACGCGCGAGATGCAGGAGCGTTCCGACCGGACCCTGCAACTGGAAAACGCCCTGCGTCGCGCCCTCGAACTCGATCAGCTCGAACTGCACTATCAACCGCAGATTTCCCTCGCCGACGGGCGCGTGATTGGCGTCGAAGCGCTGCTGCGCTGGACGCATCCCGAGCTTGGCCGCGTCTCGCCCGGCGACTTCATTCCGATTGCCGAGGAGAGCGGGCTGATCCTGCCAATTGGCGAATGGGTCCTGCGCATGGCCGTTTGCCAGATGCAGTTATGGCAGGACGCCGGATTGCCGACGATGGTCATGGCGGTGAATCTGTCGGCCGTCCAGTTCCGCCAGTCGCGCTTGCCCGAGTTTGTGTCGCGGACGCTTGCAGAGTTCGACCTGTCGCCGGAACACCTCGAGCTGGAGCTGACCGAGGGCGTGGCGATGGATAACCCGCTCGGCGCGATCACCGTGATGAACGACCTTCACGAACGTGGCGTACGCATGTCGATCGACGACTTTGGCACCGGCTATTCGTCGTTGAGCTACCTCAAGCGTTTCAAGGTGTACAAGCTGAAGATCGATCAGTCCTTCGTGCGCGACCTCTCCACCGACCCGGAAGACGCCGCCATCGTCGAAGCCATCATCGGCCTCTCGCGCAGCCTCGGTCTGAAAACGATCGCCGAAGGCGTCGAAACTGCCGAGCAACTCACCTTCCTGCGCGCTCGCGGCTGCGACGAAGCGCAGGGCTACCAGATCGGCCGGCCGATGCCGGCGGAAGAGTTTGAAGCCTTCCTGCGCGACTATCGCCCGGTTCTGTGAGGCCGAGCGCTTGCTTCAGCGTTCCGCCACCCAGCGCAGCAGTGCATCCATCGCCGGTTTGCCCTGCCGTGATTTCGCGTCGTTGATCAGGAAGACGACGACCCAGCGTTGGTCGTTGCGGTCGAGCACGTAGCCGGCGATGGCGCGGACGTTCTCCAGGTAGCCGGTCTTCAGGTGCGCGCGGCCGGCGGCGGCGCCGTTACCGAGGCGCTTCTTCAGCGTGCCGTCGACGCCGGCCAGCGGAAGCGACGATATCAGCTCCGGCATCACCGGACTTTTCCACGCGGCGAGCAGCAAGCGGCTCAGGCTCTCGGTCGAGATGCGCTCGCTGCGCGACAGTCCGGAGCCGTTGTCGAGGACGGCTTCCGGCATCGGCATCCCTTTTTCGGCGAGCCAGCCCTTGATGCGCTGGCGTGCGCCGTCCGGCGTCGCCGGCCGTTCGGCGGCCAGCGTCAGGAACACCTGCCGCGCCATGACGTTGTTGCTGTACTTGTTGATGTCGCGCACGATTTCGGCGAGCGCTGGCGATTCCTGCGTGGCGATGCTGATCGCGCTGGGCGTGGTCTGGCCTTTGCGCACCGTGCCGGCAAGCGTGCCGCCGAGCTCGCGCCAGAGCGCGCGGAACAGTCGCTCGACCTGGCGGTCGGCCGGCCACGGCGAGAGGTTCAGCGGCTTTTCGCCGCACTGGGTCGAGAAGCTGCCGGTGATCTCGATGGCTTCGCCGACGACGCTGGGCTTGATGCGCTCGCGCCAGTCGCCGCAGGCGTCCTGCGTGAGTGTGATGCGGTTGTCGATGCGCAACTCGTCGTCCGGCGTCTCGGCGATCACGTCCACCGTTTTTCGGTCTGCGTTCGGGCTTAGCGTCAGCCGCAGGCTGTCGAGATTGACCAGCAATGCGTCGGGGCCGGCGTTGTACGGGCGTAGCGGTTCGTTGTCAAATTCGGCGGGATCGTGCGGCGGCAGGGCGAAGGCGCTGCGGTCAAGAATGACGTCGCCGCTGATGCGCTCGACGCCGCGCGTGCGCAGCTGGCGCAGCAGTTGCCAGAAGTGTTCGAGCGCCAGGCGCGGATCGCCGCTGCCGCGCAGGTAAAGATTTCCGTTCAGCTGGCCGTTAATGGGGACACTGTCGGCGAGCGCTTCCGTTTTCCACGTGTAGGCCGGGCCGAGTAGTTCGAGCGCCGCGTAGGTCGTCACCAGCTTCATCGCCGAGGCGGGATTCATCGGCTGCACGGCGTTGTGCCGGATCAGCGGGGTGGCCGAATCGACGCCCTGCACGACGACGCCGACGCTTTGCAGCGGGATGCCGGCTTCCTTCAGCGCGGTCGTGACCGGCGCCGGAAGTTCGGCGCTGATGGCGCTTGTCGGACACGCCAGCACGAGCGCGGCGATGAAAGGGACGGCTGCGTCGAGGAAGCGCTTGCGAGGGAGACAAAAGGACGCCATGGTGTGCAGGGGCATGTAATATTCCGGAAGGAAATGGCCGAGAAGCGATCAGGGATATTGCTCATGAAAGAACAACGAAAACATCAGAGAATCCGTTTCAACTCCATGCCGACCGTCCGTATCGGGCAGTTCGGCATCGCTGGCACCGGCACGCTCGAGAACCTGTCGATCGGCGGCCTGATGCTGCGCACCGATTTGCCGCTCAAGCTCGGCGAAGCCTGCGGTTGCGAGTTCGTCGTTTTCGATTCGCCGTTGATCGATATGTCGGCCATCGTGGTAAGCAAGATCGGTGATTTGTACGGCGCCCGGTTTCAGGCCGGGCCGGTCAGCGAATGGCTGATCAAGGAGGCGATGAACGACGCGCTGTCTTCCGGCAAGGCGTCGGTGCTGAGTATAAATGATCTCCAGGGACGCAAGGTGATGCGCGTCTCGGGCGGCCTGAGTCGCGGACTGCGCAACGATTTCATGCATCACCTGACGCGCATGGGGATCGACGACCTCGACTTGTCGGAGGTCACCGAACTTGACGACGCGGGGCTCGAATTGTGCCGGGTGGCGGTCGAGCAACACCAGGTCCGGATCATTCATGCATCAACCTGCGTCCGCGCGGAAATCAGGGATTTGCTTGCGGAGCGTCTGGCTTCGTAGTGTTTTTTATGTGTTTCATCGACTGGGGGAGGCGAAAATGATTGCATTCGAGCGAATGGGCGTGCGGGCGCGGCTGACGGTTGCCGGCATCGTGGTGCTGATTGGCCTGGTCGTGATGGCCGGCTATACCCTGATGCAGATCAGGACCGATGCGATGAACGCGCACAGCGAGCGCATCAAACATCTGGTCGAGGTGTCGACCGGCATCATCGCCGACTACCAGAAGCTGGAGGCCGAGAAGAAGCTGACGCGCGAAGAGGCGCAGGCGCACGCCAAGGAAGCCCTTCGGACGCCGCGCTTCAACACCAGCGACTACTACTTTCTCTACGATTTCGACGGCCGTGCGGTGATGGTTGCCGGCAGTCCGAAGATCGAAGGCGAGGTCATGCTCGGCAAAACCGACCAAAAGGGCTTCAAATTGTGGGAAGCGATCGTTGCCACCGGCAAGGCCGGCAGCGGCTATATCGACTACTGGTTCCCGCGCGCCGGTGCGACGGAAGCGAGTCCGAAGCGCGGTTATGTGGTCGGTATCCCGGATTGGAAGTGGGTCGTCGGAACGGGCGTCTATGTGGATGACGTGGATGCGGCGGTGAAGCAAGCGGCGATCCGTTACGCGCTGATCTCCCTGCTGATTCTGGCGGTGGTGTCGGTCGTCGGGGTTATGGTCGCACGCAGCATCATCCGCCAGCTCGGCGGCGAGCCAGCGGCGGCGATCGATCTGATGTCGCGCGCGGCGGCAGGCGATCTGACGGTCCAGGTCAATTCGTCGGCCAAGGGCAGCATTCTCGACTCGGCCGGACAGATGCTGGGGTCGATCCGCACGATGGTGTCAGAGATCAGCGACAGCTCCACGCGCCTTTCGAAAGGCGCCGAGAGCATCAGTACAGCATCACGCGAAGTGGCGACGGCGGCCGAGTCGCAGAACGACGCGACGCAATCGATGGCTGCGGCGATCGAGGAAATGACGGTCAGCGTCCGGCATATTTCCGACAGCGCGCACGATACCGAGCGCGAGTCGTCGCAATCAGTTGAACTGGCCGACGACGGTTTCAAGCGCATCCAGACGGCGAGCAGCGAGATCAACGACATCGCGACGACGGTCAGCGATGCCTCGCAGCGGATTCGCAAGCTGGAAGAGCGGGCCAACCAGATTTCGTCGATCGCCGGCGTGATCAAGGACATCGCCGGGCAGACCAACCTCCTCGCGCTCAATGCGGCGATCGAGGCCGCGCGCGCCGGCGAGCAGGGGCGTGGCTTCGCCGTGGTGGCCGACGAAGTGCGCAAGCTGGCCGAGCGGACCTCCACCGCGACGATCGAAATCGAGCAGATGATTTCCGGTATCCAGGAAGACACCGTGCTCGTCGTCGGTGCCATGGGCGCGGCCTTGCCGCAGGTCGAAGCCGGCGTCAAAGCGGCCGAAGGGGCCGCCGAGTCGCTGCGTCAGATCAAGGACGGCGCCGAATCGACCTTGTCACGGATCCGCGAAGTCGCCTCTGCGACCAAGGAGCAGAGCGAAGCGAGCACGAATATCGCCCAGCGCGTCGAACAGATTTCGCAGATGGTCGAGGAAACCACCGCAGCCATGCAATCGACGGCAGAAACGGCCGCCGAAATGGAAAAGATCTCGGGCGAACTCTCGCAGCTGATCAGCCGATTCCGCTGCTGAGGCCGTCGCAGTCTGAAAGAAATAACGGCCTTGGGGGCAATGGCTCCAAGGCCGTTTTCTTTGGGTGGGCCGGTGTTCAGAACAGGCTGGCGACCGCATTCCGTTCGCGGGCCTTCAGTTTCTCCAGTCCTTTGAGCGCTTCCTGCGTGCAACCGTGGGTTTGCGCGTGTTCGAGAAAGCGTTCGAGTGTGTCCATCAGCGGGAAGGGCGCCTCGCGCCATCGCTCCCGGAAAACGCTCTCGGCCTCGCGTTCGCACCCCAGCTTCCCGGCCTTCAGACGGACGAAGACGGCCACCTGTCCGTCGCGGCGGATGACGATGGCGGTCTCGTGGTTTTCGTTGCTGACGATCATGGCCGCATCGTACCAGTTCCACGCGGCGCTTCACGAGCGAGCGGTCTGGGTTTTCGGCATACGCT